>CAXMPB010000203.1:0-7901 GCA_964195035.1 Cellvibrionaceae bacterium
GAGCAACCGGAAAATATCCTTGCAATTACGTTTACGAAAAAAGCAGCCGCAGAAATGAAGCATAGGATTCTGGTGGCCCTTCAAAGCACTCAACAAAAAATGACGCTAGGTGATGCGCCGCCAACAGATGACTATGCAAGAACAACATGGGATCTTGCTGCACAAGTCCTTAGGCGAAACGAGGAAAAAGACTGGCAATTATTATCGCTACCTAACCGCTTGAATATAACGACTATTGATAGCTTTTGTCGGCAGCTGAGCCAACAGACACCACTGACTAATGACCTTGGTGGCACACCCGATGTTCTCGATAATGCAGAAATCACATATGCCTACCAGTTGGCCGCCCGCGAAACTTTAGCTTGTCTGGAGTCTGACGAGAACATCAAACCTGATTTGATTCGCCTAATTAAACATTTTAATAACCAGTTAAGCACACTGGAAGAGCTGTTTATGCGTCTGCTACAACGTCGCGACCAATGGCTTGGCTTGCTCTATGCGAGCAAAGATCAGCGCGAGTATTTAGAGGAGACGCTGCAAGCAGTGATTAGTGATCACCTAGAAAAAACCACCGCAGAAATACTCCCCTATAGCGGCGAGATATTAGCGCTTGCGGATTTTGCTGCTAACAATTGCTTACAAGACAATATCGAGTCAGCTGTTAATGCTTGTATTGGGATTACAGAGTTACCAGCTGCTCATTACAGTGATATCGAACAATGGTTAGGTTTAACCGAATTGATCACCACCAAGTCAAAGGGCGAGGTGCGTAAAAGCGTGACTAAGAACATTGGTTTTCCGGCTGTCGATAAAAAAAATCGTAGTGATGAGGACAACGCCACTAACAAGCAACAAAAAAAACGTATTACTGACCTATTAATAGAATTAAAGGATGAAAATAAACTCCTTGAATTACTTCACGACATCCGCTCACTGCCCTCTCCATATTATAAGGACTCGCAATGGGAATTATTAGATAGCCTAACTCGCGTTTTATTAATCTTAGTTGCTAAACTTGATGTCACGTTTCTCAATCTTGGCAAAACAGATTTTATTAATATTACTCTGGCGGCACTCCGCGCCTTAGGCGATGAAAGCGAGCCTACAAATTTAGCACTAATTTTAGATTATCGCATTCAACATATTTTAGTCGATGAATTTCAAGATACGTCATCACCACAACTACACTTATTAAAAAAATTAACGGCCGGCTGGCAACCCGATGACGGAAGAACACTTTTTTTAGTCGGTGATGCCATGCAATCTTGCTACAGTTTTCGCGATGCCAACGTAGGGATTTTTTTGGATGTACGCCAACATGGCTTAGGAGACATTGCGTTAAAGCCGGTTAATTTAACGGTCAATTTTCGCTCGGATAACGCTATAGTTAACTGGTGTAACCAAGTATTTTCTCATGTATTTCCAGCCAATGACGAAACCAATCAAGGTGCCGTAAAATACCAACATGCGCATGCCTTTAATACTATAAACGAAGAGTTATCGACTAATAACCTAGACAATTCAATTGGTAGTTATTTATTTGTTAGCGAAGAAAAAATTAAACAGCGAACACATGAAGCCAATAAAATCATTGAACTGATAATATCTGCACAAAAAGACAATGCCGACCAAAGCATTGCTGTACTGGTAAGAAAACGCTCTCAAGTGAACGCGATCAGTCAAGCCTTAAGCGAGCATAATATTGCTTATCGTGCGACAGATATTAACCGCTTAAATACCGACATGAGCATTATCGATCTACGCTCGCTAACGCGCGTACTATTGTATCCAAATGATAACCTTGCCTGGTTTTCACTATTGCGGGCACCATGGTGTGGGCTCGATATGCATGACCTTTATTATATAGGTCAATATAATATTCAACATAAGAATGCATCGCTACTAACCACATTAACGGATTTAATCGCAACACAAAAGACAACTCTAATTAAAGAGTACGAAGGCGATACTGCTAGCATTTCTTTATCCTCTGATGGGCTCTGCATTCTAAATCGTTTTGTAAAAATAATGTGTGAGGTTATGGCAAAGCAAGGACGTTGCAATTTACGCGAATGGGTCGAAGGTGCGTGGCTTCAACTAGGTGGTGGTGCATTACTTAAGCATTTAAATGAATACCCAAAAATCACTAACTATTTTGGCTTATTAGAAAAGTATCAACAAGGCTACTCTCTGCCCCATTGGCCAACTTTTGATGCAGCGATTAACAATCTTTTTGAAAAAAGTATTCTCGACAATAATGCCAGTATTCCTCCCGTCGAAATCATGACCATTCATAAGTCGAAAGGCTTAGAGTTTGATACTGTTATTATTCCAGGGCTTGATTCAGCATCTGCAAGCGATAAACAAGAGTTAATTGCCTGGCAAGAATGGCTCGACGAACATCAACAGTCCCGATTATTAATTAGTCCTGTTCATGCCGTTGGCAACGACCGCGACACACGCGATGCAGTGCATGATTATATTCGCAGCCAACAAAAACGTAAGCAAGCGCTAGAGTCTGATCGCTTGTTTTATGTGGGATGTACTCGCGCTATTCATCACTTATATTTATTAGCCCATCAAACATTACCTATCAATAAAACAGAAATCCAACTTGATGAAATATCGTCGGTAACAGCGGCGATAAAACCTAATACACTATTAGGTAATATTTGGCCCGATATAAAAGAGTCCGTCAGCATTATAAATATTGATATGAATAGTGATGATAACAGCGATTTGAAATCAGTATCTGCACCAAAAAAAGAAGAACAGGATTCATTATCACACCCAAGTATTATCTCGCGCTTAACAGCTAATTGGCATATACCTGAATATCCTGTGTCGACATTACTAAAAGATTATCGCCTTAAGCATCATGCCGAATCTTTAGCTACAGATAATCGAGCTAAACCCGATGCCTTATTACAACGTCACGCACGCTATTTTGGTACCGTTTTACACAGTGCATTACAAGAAATAACCGAAACCGATTATAGGCAATGGAGTCATCAACGTATTGATGAACAGCGCCAATTTTGGCAATTACGATTAGAGCAAATGGGTACTCCCAAAGGCTTGGCTGTAAAGCAATCGCACCAAACAACTGAAATTGTCACGAAAATACTGCAGACTGAAACAGGCCAATGGATATTAAACAATCAACATAAAGATAGTGCATGTGAATTAAGCTTGTGCAAAGAGACCCAACACCAAGAAATAAAGGAATATATTATCGATCGAACTTTTATTGACCGTAAAACAGATATACGCTGGATTATAGATTATAAAAGTAGCCAACCTACTACTGGTCAAACACTTGAGCGTTTTATCGCTGAACAAGATGAACTCTATAAAGGACAGCTGAGTACTTATAAGCAATTGTTTAATCAGCAAGAAAATCCTATTAGCTGTGCACTATATTTTCCATTAATTGATACCTTTCATATTGTCGCAGTCTAATCATAATGCGCTTTTGTTGTTTTGATAAAGCTTTAACTCAATCTTAGTTACAAGCAATCTATTTATTGGATTCTACATGTGTTGGGCATACCCAGCTTCGCTATTCTCCTGTAGTATACTCACTCAAACAAATCTGACGCCTTTGACTAATGACATCTGATATTGAAAATCTAACCATTATGTTTACCGACATTGTCGGGTTTTCTAAAATAGTCGCCTCCTCCTCGCGAAATGAAAGCGAAGCCCTTATCAGGCAACACGATAAAATTGTAGAAAGAACCATCAAACGTTTTGGTGGTAAAAAAATAAAATCTGTTGGCGACTCTTTTTTATCGACATTTAGATCTCCTACCGATGCCGTACTTTGCTCTATGGCAATACAAGATGCGCTTTGGGAGTTTAACAAGAGAGATGGCGTCACCCAGAAAATTATTGTTCGTATTGCTCTCAATGCTGGTGAAGTTCGCCTAAGCTCTAATGATATTTTTGGAGAGGCCGTTAATGTCGCTGCACGACTCGAAAGTCAAACACCTGCTGGCGCAGTATTACTGACAGAATCTGTTTATCTATCGATGAATAAAAACGAGGTGGATTTAGAAGCACTTGGCCCTTTTGAGTTTAAAGGCATTCCACAGCCAGTGAACATTTATCGTGCTCGCGCGATAAAAGAAAGCTCTACAGACCCAACCTTTGCTCTTTATCCCTACGACGGGGCTCATCAGAAATTAAAACCGGCTGGACGAAAGCGTTTTACATTTGGGCGAATCTTTGTCGGTATATCAACCTCTTTATTGGCCGCATTTATAAGCTGGTGGATGACCATTAATTATATGCCGGGTATTCGCCCGAGCGAGGCAGATAAAATAGCGGTTGAGTTTCATACTGTTGGCAATAAAAAATTTACTGACCAAAAAAACATTATTAATACTGAAGCCCTCGATTCCGATTTAGCAGATAGCAACCCTATTGACATCGATCCAACTTTCACAATTATCGCCCAAACAACACCGCTTTTATTAGACAAAAACTATGTTACTTTAAAAAACAAAGTCAGTGAGTTTAGCAAAAAGTATACCGACAATAGTTATTTAGAAATGCTTAAGGGTCACATTGCTGTTTATGATAAAAATTATAAACGCGGGATTGAGTATTATCAAAATGCGTTAAAAAAAGAACCCACACTCGCTAATGAAAAACTTTTGTCTAAAAATCTTGTTCGGTTGATAGAACATCAACGCCCCGAAGCAAATAGATTAATTGCACGATATTTTAGTCAGCCAATGGTTGATGAATTAGCAAAACGCTCTGGACAAGCAGGCTTGCTTGCACGCTATGATGCCTTTTATTTATTAATTGATTCCGGTAATACTGATAAAATTGATCGTGTCGGTTTAAATGCTTGGGATTTAAAAGAATTAGAGAAATGCCAACATAAGAAAGTGGCTATTATTGAATTAAATAGACTTAACGATCCTAAAGCACTACCTGCCCTAAAAGAAGCATCTAAAATGGGCTTTTATGACCGTATTAAATATAATTGTATGACGCAAGAGCTAAAACAAACTATAAAAAAATTAGAAGCTAAAACCGCCAAGAGTAATTAATAACACTTATAGGGTAAGGGTCGGCAGTTTGTCTTAATAGACACATCAAATAACTTGCATCAACATTCTTACAGCAGTAATGGTTAATAATATCGCAAATATTTTTTTTAACTTAATAGCATCTAGCTTTGCACCCAACCAAACACCAACGGGTGCAAAGGCAACACTTAGCGGAACTAAAACTATCAACGATAGAAAATTAACATAACCCCAAGTGCCAACTGGCGCATCTAGGGGCGTTTGTGCAAACAAAAATAAAATAATAGCGCCAGGTACAGAAATAAGTAATCCGAAGGCAGCTGATGTACCAACGGCACGATGAATCGTATAATCGAATGCAGTTAAAGTAGAAACACCCAAGGTACCACCACCAATACCGGCCATTACTGACAGGAAACCGATCACAGCCGGGAACAAACCCTGAAAAGGCATTGGTGGTAATTGCTTGAATAAAGCGGGGCTATTACTGCGAAACAATAAATTAAATGCCACGAATAAAGCAATGAGAGAAAATACGACGGTAAAATAGCGACCATCAACAATAGTTACCAGCCAACTACCCAGTATAACGCCCACCACCATAAATAATGCCCAACATTTAATGAGCAGCCAATCGATATTCGCGCGCTTTTGATGAGCCTTAATTGAAGATAATGAGGTAGGAATAATGGCAGCTAAAGATGTACCTGTTGCTATCACCATAGCATTACTAGAATCCACACCAAAGTATTGAAACAAAAAGAACAAAACAGGTACATTAATAATACCACCACCAACACCGAGTAGGCCGGCTAGTGTCCCAGCTAACATTGCGGCAAACGCTAAACCAATAATTACCGGTAATAATTGACTAATCTCACCCACATCTTTTCCCCAGCACTTGCACTAAGACTCTTATATCTACCACTGACGTCTATCCTCTTTTTTATGTTTATATACTGACCTAAGCTAAGATTTATAGCTGTCACAGCTTAGAAACTGCCAAAGATCGTCTAATTTGGTAAACTATAACATTAATAAATCAATTCAATCCCCGCTAAGAATAAAATTAAAGTACAATGGATTTCGAAAAATTTACTCACTTTATTTAGCGTTTATTATTATGTCAAATATTGCTATGGAAAATCTCAACCTAGCCGCCCAAGAAGTACTTATCTCGCCAGCTGAGCTTAAAGCCAAGATGCCCGTATCCGACGCGGCAAAAGCGACTATTTTAGCCGGCCGTAAAACTGTTAATGCTATCGTACAAAAAGAAGATAAGCGTTTGTTTATCGTCATGGGCCCCTGCTCTATTCACGATGTCGATGCGGCGATGGATTATGCGACGCGTCTTAAAGGTCTTGCAGACGAAGTTAAAGACTCTATTGTATTAGTCATGCGCGTTTATTTTGAAAAGCCTCGCACTACTGTCGGCTGGAAAGGCTTGATCAACGACCCACATTTGAATGGCTCCTTCAATATAGAAGAAGGTCTTCAAATTGGTCGTAAGCTTTTATTAGATATTGCAGAGCTAGGCCTACCCACTGCAACGGAAGCCTTAGACCCTATCTCACCACAGTATCTACATGATCTTATTTCTTGGTCAGCTATTGGTGCACGAACCACTGAATCACAAACTCACCGAGAAATGGCGAGTGGTTTATCCTGTGCGGTTGGTTTTAAAAATGGTACCGATGGCAGCCTAACCGTTGCCGTTAATGCGATGCAGTCGGTCTCTAGCTCGCACCATTTTTTAGGCATTAGCAATGACGGCCAAGTTGCTGTTATTCGCACTAATGGTAACCCTAATGCACACGTTGTACTTCGTGGTGGTGGCGGCAAACCAAACTATGACTCTGTGAATGTTTCACTGTGTGAGCAAGACTTGCGTAAACACGGTATGCCAGAAACTATTATGGTGGATTGCAGCCATGAAAACTCTAATAAAAACCATGAGCTTCAACCGCTTGTATTAGAAAATGTCACTAATCAAATCATCGATGGTAACAAATCAATTATGAGTTTAATGGTTGAGAGTAACATTGGTGCTGGCAATCAAAAGATACTCGATGATCATTCACAAATGCAATATGGTGTATCGGTCACTGATAAATGTATCGATTGGGAAACAACAGTAACGACGATACGAGCCATGCGTGAGAAGCTAAAAGACGTATTACCGAAGCGTTAATAGCTTCTTTATAACGCTAAAAATCATCTAATAGAAAACAAAAAACCGAGCCTAGACTCGGTTTTTTATTGTTTAAATATTCATACGACTAATCTATAAGTGCTGATGTAGATGTTATAGACACTGAGTTAATCCAGCCTAATCACCCACATAAGCACCCACATAAATAGAGGCTTTACTCAAATTCTCTCAATTCAAATAGTTATGAGAAAGAATAAATTCCCACAGCCTTACGTAAGTCAGCCAAAAATGGCGTGGCGTAGCCGCGTGCTTTATCGGCACCTACCTTTAAAACACCTTCAATATGTTTAGGATCAGCCATTAATTCTTCATAGCGAGCACGAGGTTCAGCAACCTCAATATTCACTAATTCAAATAATTGCTTTTTAGCCTCGCCCCAAGCAATGCCATCGTGAAAGGCTTGTCGCATCTCGTCGGTTTGCGACTGGGTGGCAAAAGCTTGCCAAATTTGAAATACCGTAGACGTATCGGGGTCTTTAGGCTCGCCTGGCTCTAATAAATTAGTTTTAATTTTATTAATATGTTTTTTCAATTTCTTTTCGGGCAAAAACAAGGGAATAGTATTGTTATAGCTCTTGCTCATTTTACGGCCATCTAAGCCTTGTAGTACCGCAACATTGTCGTCGACAACGGCCTTAGGTAAA
>CAXMPB010000204.1:0-3811 GCA_964195035.1 Cellvibrionaceae bacterium
GCTTAACGCTGAGAGAAACGGTGGTGAAACCGGCCGTTTGCTTGACTTGTTAATTGTCTCTGTACACTGTTGATCTGTGCGCTACTTTTACAACATGAATGATAAGAGTCTCTTCGCGAATTTCATAAACGATTCGATAAAGCCCTTGTCGAACTCTATAACGCTCTTGAGCTGATAGCTTGACACACCCTTCGGAACGGGGGTCAGCAGCCAATGAGTCGATTTTTTTAAGAATGCGTTTCACATCAGCAGGAGGCATGCTGCGCAAATCTTTAGAAACGGACTTTTTAAAGGTGATGTTATATTTTGCCATGCTTCTTCAGGTCGATAAGCAGGGCTTCGTAGCTGATCTCTTTTTCGCTTTCTCGTTCTGAGAAAGCGGCCAAGTCTTCTTGATCTTCGTTCATTAGTAGGCGAACAGCCTCATCGATAAGCTCAGATACAGACTGCTGTGAAGATGCGGCTTTGATCTTCAATGCTTGATGAATGCTGGGCTCAAAGTAGACCGTAGATCGTTTCGATAGATTGCTCATGACTACCTCCTTGGTAATATAGCAACATTATAACGCTATAACGCTATAACGTCACAGTGCTCAAGGGTAATTAACGCCCTGTTAAGCGGAAAATAATGGTTGGCTATAATGCGCGAAGCGCAAGCCAACTGTTATTTTTCCGTTGGAACAGCTTGTTATCTTTTTATGCCACTGCAAAATTTACTGAGTGGACATTGGTTAAGTTTATTTGTTGCTTAGCATGCCAAAGATCATAGTTATCTTGCATTGATAGCCAACTCTCAGGAGTTCTTCCTATTGCTTTAGACAAGCGCAGTGCCATTTCGGGAGAGATGGCACTTTGACCTTTAAGAACTCGATTTAAAGTAGATGATGCTACATCTAATTGTTTAGCCAGATAGCGACAGCTAAAACCAGCAGGCTCCAAATAAACATCGTAAATGAACTCCCCTGGGTGCGGTGGATTATGCATAGTCATTAGTGATAGTCCTCATAGTTGAGAATGAAAGCATTGCCATCGATAAACTCGAAAGTAATGCGCCAGTTACCGTTTACAGTAATAGACCAAATCCCATCTCTATTGCCTTTTAAAGGATGTAATTTAAAACCGGGCAAATTGATATCATCAATTTCTTGAGCGGTGTCTATTGCGGCTAGTTGCATACGTAATTTACGTTGATGCTTTGCCTGAATACCTGAGACACTTCCAGTTTGGAAATATTTCTTGAGCCCTTTGTGCTTAAAAGATTTAATCATGCAATAAGTGTAGCGTGATGCGCATCAGTTGTCGATAAAAATATAACGCCTTGCTCAATTTCGCAGCGGTTGTAGTGAGTTTTTGTGCAACAATGAGCGAAGCGAGTGCACAAAAACGAACGTAGACCGCTGCGTCAATTGGAGCAATTTGTTAAGTTTTTAATTACCCGAAGAAGCAAGCATTCGCATCCTCGTTTACAACCGAAAGAAACTCTTCAAAAAACTGTACGCTAGGTACCGGTTTATAACTGTGCCATTTCAGGTCTTGTCGTTGCCAGTATATTTTCCAGACTTTCTCTTTCTTAACGTATGTCGCCTTAGCAAAGGGAATTTCAATTTTCTCTTCTGGATTTCTCCAGCTTGGACGGATCTCAAACAATTCCACGCTTTGATTTTCGATGCGATAGCCGAAGTCTAGCTGATTCCTTACGTGAGCAGGTGGCCGCCTTATTGCAAGAAACTTCTCAACTTCTTTCTCACATCTTTTTAGTTCAAATTCACTTATTGCCATATTCAATATCTAATTCGTGGTGAAACTTAACGAGGCTGTAGAAAAACGTATTCAATCATCGTTATCCACAGCCTCCTTTTAATTAATTACTCTGATCATATAACAATCAAAGCGTTTTACATAACTCACACTTATGCGCACTTGGCGCGCCTTACTGTGGATAACATATGCCCTTAGGCTATCCCTCCGTATCGCATTAGCTTCTCTATATTATGCACTAAGCTATATAACTGCCACTGACCTTGCACCTTCTTTTTACTGCGTAAAGAGAAGCGATTTAGCTTTCTATTCGTCCCTATATTGCCAAAGACCGGCTCAACAACCGACATGCGATGACCATAAATAGTCTTACCTAGCTGACTATCAACGCGCTCCTTCATCCAGTCTGTCGCCGTAGGTCTTGTATTCAGCGTAATCGATGTTTGCCTTCCATGTCCCTCTCGGGTATCAGCCGATTCTGGGTTACGCATACACTGATTTTTTATTTTACAATGCCTGCAGTCAGTTAAGTTCGCTTCAAACGATAATCTTAATTTTCCGTCGGCGTCTCGCTTTTCATTTTTCAGCCACATAGCATTACCCTCAGGGCAGTGGCATGTTTTATTAATCACATCAAAAGTAAATTCACTGGAAGGGATAGCCGACTTAACACCTTTTAATGTGTCTTGATGACGCTTGCCATGCTTTTCTTTTTGCTTAGCAAACTTTGGATCACGGGAGCGGAACTGATTATCTGGTATGTAAGCATTAATACCTTCTTTATATAGATATTCATTATTCCCTTGATTGGAAAATCCTGTGTCAGCCGTCACAATGATTTGGTCTTTTAATATATCGTCGCTAATATTTATGCGTTTATAACGAGCCTTAATATTATCAAGCACTGGCTTTAAGGTGTGGTGCTCACTCGACTCACCAAACACCTGGGCATCAACTACAATTTGATGCTTCTTATCAACGGCGGCGATGCCGTTATAACCTTGAATGGTTCCTTTGCTAGTGAGCATTTTTCCTGACTCACTATCGGTAATATTACTTTTAATCTCTTTTGGTTTTTTGCCTTGCCCCATCCTTGGGGCTGCTGTCTTTAGGAACTTATCTAACTTTTCAAAATGCTTACCCAATGTTGTTATCGACTGCGCTAATTGTTCCTTGCGCTCTTGCTCTTTAGGTTTGCTTTTATCAAGACGTTTATGCTCTTGCATACAATGTTTTATTTGTTGATGTATTTTGTCACGCTTTTGTTCGAGCTCGCTTAACGTACCCGAATGTTCTTTGGCAGCATTCGATGACATCTTACAGCCATCAATGGCAATCAACTCATGACCTAATAAACCTTGCTCATCACACACTAACAACACTTGCTCAAAAACAGATTCAATAGCCTCTGGGTGTGAACTAATAAAGCTGGCTATACCCGTATAATGAGGAACGGTATCGCACGATAATGCTTTAAATATAATGTTATTTTCACATTCCCACTGAATGTCCCGACTTGAACGAACACCTTTGTAATATGCGAACAAAATTATTTTTAATAAAATAGCAGGGTCATAAGCGGTTCTACCGCCACCATCATTTTTGTATTTGTCATAAAAAGCAGACAGATCAATATGGTTATCAATCAAATGATGAAGTGTGAACTCGAATGTATTAGGGCGTAGTTGTTGTTCGAAGTTTATGACGACCATCGCGGATTGATCGTAACTGTATTTTTTGAAATTGGGCATAGAAACCATCCGTATTAAGATGACTTATTTTACCAAAAAATACTGTATTTTAGGAGTTTTTCTACAGCCTCAACGCCTCAAACACGGGCGCGAGAAACGCGTCCGAGCGAAGCGGCAGTGCTTTGCCTTGTTAGCGTAATATCGATTTAACTTCGACATAGCTTTTATCATTGCCATCCTCTATTAGAAAAATGTAATAGGGAAAGGACTTTCCACAGCCAAACACCATCCATCCCTCTTTACCCCACACATGACCATTTGTACCTGTAGTAGATTCTTTTTTGAGAATATTTTTAGCGAGG
>CAXMPB010000205.1:0-5410 GCA_964195035.1 Cellvibrionaceae bacterium
CAGGCAATGCCGGTAACGGGGTTCCCTATCTCGTGGGCGACACCTGCCGCAAGACGCCCAATCGAGGAAAGTCGAGTGTTATGTACGAGTTCTTGCTCGAGTAATTGTACGTCGGTGATATCTTCAAGGAGGATAACTTGACCTTCAAGGCGCTGAAGGGTGATTTCTTTTATGGATGATTTATGCAGCCTAAACCAGTGTGTAGAACCTTCTCGGTCGATAGACTGTTTATTGATATGCGTTTGCGTATCATTGGCAAAGCCTAAGATTAATTGGCTCCAAGGCTCAGGTAAATCACGAAGGTTGGAGCCGGTGACTTCGTCGGCAGGTATGCTAGTAATCGTGGCCATCGTGTTATTCCACAATAATATTTCATCATCAAAACCTAAAGAGCAAATCGCAATGGGTAAGGTTTGCAAGGTGTCGCGATGATGTAGTCTTAAGCGATTAACATCTGCCGTGAGGCCGTGTAGTTTTTTACCGATACGATCAAGTCTGGTTTCCATCAGGTTGATATCAATCGCTTCAGCCGCTTCATCAGAGGATGGCGATTGATAAGGGAAATGCTTGTCTATAATTCCAGAGGCCATGGTATGGCCAAGCAAGCCCGATAAATTTGTGCGTATACGCGTGCGCAGCCGTCTCAAAGAATAGGGGCGTGTTTCGCCTTCGGTTAAGCCAAGAATTTTTAAGGCGCTATTGACCTCTTTTTTAGCTGCATCCTGACCAATGCTTAAAGCAAGTTTATCTTTAAATTCAGCCGTCGATTTAACGGCTAATGTGCGTCTGAAGGGAGAGCTAAGTTCATCCTCAGCACAGATGTCGGCATGATATTGTTCCTCTGGTGATGTGCGGCTGATATAGGAGACAAGAACAAAGGTAAAAATATTGATCCCCAAAGACAATAATGTAATTGCCTCCCACAATGGCGTGTTGCCAGGTAGATATTGGCTAATAATAATTAATAAAAATTCGGTAAAATCCATAAATATTAAGGGGATGACTAAACCTAAAAGGCAGACAAGTGAGCCTGTTATTAGGCCTGCATAAAAACCAAAACGGTTAGCGCCGGGCCAATAATTGATGGCAATAATCCCAGGTACAAATTGCAGTGATTGAATGGCTGCCATAATGGCTAGCTTGGTTAGCGAGTGTTCGTGATCGAGTGCGAGATAAAATAAATAACTGGTGAGGGTAATGCCTACAATAATCAAACGACGTAACCAGCGTAATTGTGCATAAATATCGGCTTGATTATTTAATCTTAGTAAGGGCAGTAACCACTGGTTGAGCACCATAGTTGAGAGCGAAAGTATTGATACAATCAAGGCGCCGGATGCGGCCGACAAGCCACCTATCCAGCTAATTAAGGTGATAACAGGGGCGTTAGCATACTGTGGTACTGCTAATGTAAAGTAAGTTGGGGTGAGCGGTACATCTAGTTTAAAGCCGGCCCATAAAATAGGAAAAACAGGAATTGCCATGAGTAGTAAAAACAGTGGAAACGCCCAAGTTATTGTGCGCGCAATCTCGTTTATCGATCTACCGGTTTGGCCCATATAAAATATATGAGGCATGAGTACGCTGGTACCGATAAAGGCTAACAAAAGTGTGTGCGCAGAAGAGTTGCTCTCTGGATTGTATAGCTGGATCAAAAACTCACTATTATTAAGTAGCCAAAGGTCGAGTTCATCAAGGCCGCCAAAAACACTGAAAAGTGCGAAGGCACCCACAATTAATAGTGCGATAACTTTAACGATTGAATCAAAAGCCATCGTCGTCATTAATGATTTATGGTGGTTATAGCTGGCGCCAAAAGTAATGCAGAAAGCGATAATAATTAGGCAATAAAATAAAGCAAAGGTATCGCGTTGTTGGTTCCAGCTAAGGCCTTCTTCTAAGGTTCTAGGTAGTGGTTGTGTGATGATTAAAAGGGTATCGGCTACCGCTTGTATTTGAATAATCAATAAAGGAATAATCGAGAGCAGAATAAATAGCGTTGCAATTTTTCCGACTAATTGACTGTTATAACGAAACGCCAGCAAGTCGGCAATAGAGTGTAATTGAAAACGTCTACAAAGATCAGCTAGTGGTGCTTGTATAATAGGCGCAAAAAGAAAAAATGTACCAATGCCTAAATAGTAAGCGAGTGCGCCATAGCCAAATTGATGCGCTAGATCGATAACACCGTAATAGGACCACGCACTAAAAAAGATACCTAGAGAGACGACATAGATTAATGGATGGTTGGTAATTTTTGAAGGGATCCATCCACTATTTACTGCATGGGCAATAATAAATAAGATAAATAAATAAGAAACGCCAAGAGCAGCGATAAACGTTAAGTTAAATGTCATGAGGTGTTTTGTGAGCGCTGAAAAAGATAAGCGCCGATAATAATAAATATCCAAAGAATAAATGGCTTATACCAAGATCCTTCAGGAGAAATTAGCCAGTTAAATAAGGTTGGCGTAAAAATATAGCCTATTAATAGAATAAAAAATATAAATCGATGATTATTCATGATAGTTAGAAACGTTAAGCATTGTAGTGATTGCTAGGAGTGCGCCTTAAAAATAAAAGGCACAAGCCGGCAAGTTAAAAACTGATGTTCTTATGGATGTTACGCATCTGCTAGAGTCGGTGCAACTGATGAATTTTTAGGTACCTTGGTGCGGCTCCAATTGTCGGTCGCCCAGTCGAGAATCTCGGTGCAGTGTTGCAGACTCTTGTTCGTGTTGAACTTGCCTTTTAATTCCCTTACCAATAACTCTTGTGGAGGCGGGTGACCTAAAAAGGTGAGTGCGGCAATAAGATTTGTTGCGGCGCGAGTATCGTTAATGGGGTTAGCTTTTGTCTGTTTGCTGAGCTTATGCTGATCTTCTCCAAGAGCTAAGGGCGTGTGGCCGTATTTAGGCAGAAAAGGGTTGGTCTCAGAAGAGGCGAGCAGAGGACAGTTGGGTAGCTTCGTTGCTAACGTTATTTTTTGAGATGTTAAGAGTAAAAAAAGATAGCGCTGTCTGTAGGTGGAGTCGAGTAAATCTTGGCCTCTTATGACATGTGTGATCCGTTGAAATAAATCATCGATTACAACAGCTAACTGATAAGAAAATAGCGTATCTTTGCGCCTAATAATGAAATCTCCCACTGCATCGAGCGCGAGATGTTGTTCGCCTAAGAAAATATCATCAAAGTGCTCGCTTGAGCTTAATAGATGCGGATGTTGGTTGGTATTTAAGCGCCAGGCAATAGTGGCATTTGACGGTGGGCTACAATGCCTGCAGTGGCCATCGTAGCGACCATTAAGCGATAAAATTCTTTGCCGAATACAGTTACAAGGGTAGATCGAATCTTTTAGTGCCTCGAAGGTCTCTTGGTAGGCAGGCAAGCGTTGGCTTTGATATAAAGCAGTGTCATCCCACATTAAACCGTGAGACTCCAATGAGCTAAGTATGCAGATACTAGCGCCTACCTCTTCGCGAGGTGGGTCTAGATCCTCAATACGCACTAACCACTTTCCGCTGTGTGCTTTAGCATCGCAATAGCTAGAAACGGCTGAAATCAAAGAGCCAAAATGCAATTTTCCCGAGGGTGATGGAGCAAAGCGACCAATATAGGGGAGGTTTAATGGTGGTAGTTGGGTCGATGTATTCTTAGTATCGCTCATAGAGGTGACTCTATATCAATAGAGTGCCCGTTATATTAAGAGCCAATTATAAGCGAAGTAAGTCGAAGTTGGTAGAAGGTAACATCATATCCCCGAGAGCAGTTATATGATGTTATTGGGCTCTACAGTCAGATTAAGAGCGGATTTGTTTTTCTTTAATTTCAGCTAGCGTCTTGCAATCAACACATTGGGTTGCTGTTGGACGAGCTTCAAGGCGTTTGATGCCGATCTCTACACCACAGGCATCACAAAAACCGTAATCGTCGGCTTCAATTTGCTCGATAGTTTTATCGATTTTTTTTATTAGCTTGCGCTCGCGATCACGAGTACGTAACTCTAAGCTGAATTCTTCTTCTTGGCTCGCACGATCAGAGGGATCAGGAAAGTTAGCCGCTTCGTCACGCATGTAGCTCATGGTGCGATCAACTTCTTCCATTAATTCAGTTTTCCATGTAGACAGTAGGTTTTTAAAGTGCTCCCGCTGTATGGCATTCATGTACTCTTCGCCTTTCTTTTCTTTGTAAGGCTCGAATCCATGTAAAGTCAGCTTTGCATTAGTTTTTGGCATATGCTGTATCTCTTGTTAATGCTTTTAATTGTTTAAAATTATCTGCTTTAGGTATGACATTTTAATCGGCGCGAAAGTTACCAGATTTTATGGCTAAGCGCTAGTTATTTTGCTTCTTTCACATAATAGACTGTTCTTTTGGAGCATGTAAATTGTCTTGTAGTTCAGTCATTTGTCAATGATCTAGTTTTATCGTCTTGAATAAAACGATAGAGTTAGACAATTATACTTGTTGGTGACAATTACTGCGAACACAACGGTGTGTTTTGAAAAAACACTATGTATAAGTAATACTCTAAAAGCTGATGTGTCAAATCAACCCCTATTTAAGCTCTTATGTGATTCCCTATGAAATTTACACATCCGCTCAAACAGGCTATTTTTTTGCGTCGCTATAAGCGTTTTTTAGCCGATGTGCAGATGGCTGATGGTGAGACTATGACAATATATTGCCCAAACACCGGTGCGATGACTCATTGTATGGTCGAGGGGAGCGCGTGTTGGTATTCAAGTTCTGATAGCGTTAAGCGAAAATATGCACATACGCTTGAATTGGTGACGACAAGTACTGGTCATTTGGCATGCATCAACTCGGCGAGAGCTAATTCGTTAGTCTGCGAGGCAATTGCACATTTTAAGATAAAAGAGCTAGCGGCTTATCGCTCAATTAAGGCTGAAGTTAAGTATGGCTATGAAAATAGCCGGATAGATTTTTTATTGTCCGATCCTGATAGAGCCGATTGTTATGTGGAGGTTAAAAGTGTCACTCTAGGGCTTGAGGGCGGTCAGGGCTTGTTCCCCGACGCCGTCAGTGTGCGTGGTGCTAAACATTTGCGTGAGCTTACAGCGATGGTAAAGCAGCAGCATCGAGCTGTATTGATGTTTTGTGTTCAGCATGAGGGCATTAATCGTTTATCTGTTGCCGAGCAGATTGATCCGGCTTATAGTCATGCTTTAAAAGAAGCAATCAATGCGGGTGTTGAAGTGCTCGCTTATAAAGCAGCAATATCCAGCTCTGAACTTACGCTAGTCTCACCATTACAGTACAATTTTTAGCGCCACTACTGCTTTGGGCTTCAATCTCTGCTCTAAGCTCTACTTCAATCCCTTCATAGCTTGCACGGACCGACGTTGCCTTCAACGCATACATAGAAATTAAACCAGTCGCTACTGAA
>CAXMPB010000206.1:0-11459 GCA_964195035.1 Cellvibrionaceae bacterium
CAATAACATTTAGTTTTGGACAAAGTGATAATAGCGGCCCTGTAATAGCACCTTGACCAGGGCCAATCTCAACAAGATTGTCCTTGGCTGTCGGTGCAATATTGCGCACAATGCGTTCAATAATATCGATGTTGTTTAAAAAGTTTTGGCCAAAACGTTTCTTCGCTTGATGTTGGAATGCTGAGTTTTTTTGAGAAGAGCTGTGCGATGCCATGATGAGATAATGCCTTTTTGAGCGTAAATTTTTTGTGTTAGAACGTAAATAATTACAAAGAGTTGTTGGCCATTTGTTGCGCGTAAGCAATGGCCGTATTTAAGCTGCCAACATCTAAGGTGTTGTTACTGTCGCCCTCAACAAAAGGCATGCCTGCAAGATCTAGTGCTGTGCCATGGTCGACTGAAGTTCTAATAATGGGCAGGCCTAGTGTAATGTTTGCGGCATTGCCAAAGCCTTTATATTTTAAAACAGGTAAGCCTTGGTCATGAAACATCGCCAACACGCAATCGGCAGACTCAAGATGTTTTGGTGTGAATAAAGTGTCTGCAGGTAATGGCCCAATACAGTTAATATTATCTTTTACGAGCTTTGCTAATGTTGGGATAATAATATCAATTTCTTCTCGTCCTAAATGTCCGCCTTCGCCTGCATGCGGATTGAGGCCACAAACTAAAATTTCTGGGTCATTTATTCCAAATTTTTGGAGTAAGTCATGGTGTAAAATTGTAATAACTTCTGTTAGAGAGCGCTCAGTAATTGCAGCGGCAACATCTTTTAAAGGTAGGTGCGTAGTAACCAGTGCAACTTTTAAACCCTCTGTTGCCAACATCATTACAACTCTACTGCGCTCGGTTTTATCCGCTAAATATTCGGTGTGTCCGCTAAAAGCAATGCCGGCATCATTGATAATGCTTTTTTGGATGGGGCCTGTGATCATTGCTTGGGAAGTCTGTGCTTGGCAACTTTCAATGGCGGCATCAAGACAGTGCAATACATAGTGTGCATTGGCTTTATTAAGCGTGCCCGCTATTGCTGGTGCGCTCAATGAGATGGGTACAATGCCTAGTTCATGTGCTGCAAGTGCTTTAGGTTCTGCATTAAGGTCAATGGCTCTTAATTTTATAGGCAGATTTAAGGCTCTAGCGCGCTCGAGTATTAGTTCTTGGTCGGCAAAAGCGACTAGCTCGTAGCTCCTCGCTTGTTGAGCGTGAATGATGGCTAGATCGGGGCCAATACCGGCAGGCTCGCCAGGAGTATAGGCGAGTCGCTTAATGCTGTTTTTTAAGTGTGAGTGATGACTAGTCATTACTTGGCCGACCTTAAATAAGGATCTCAATATACGCCTCTTCGCGCAATTCTTTAATCCATTGTTGTAGTTCGTCTTGAAAGCGACGCTGACGAAGAATGCTGATTACTTGATTGCGTTTGACCACATCAAACATATCTTCAGTTCTAGTCGCATCGACTCTTAAGATATGCCAGCCAAATTCAGAGCGAAATGGCTCGCTAGTCTGACCAATTGCCGTTGCTTGCATGACTTTTTCAAAGGCGGGTACGAACTGGCCTGGGCGTGACCAACTTAGGTCGCCACCGGATTGTTTACTGCCAATATCTTCGGAGTACTCACGTGCCAGTTCTTTAAAGTCGGCGCCATCGAGTAATTGTTGATAAATCGTATCAGCTTTTGTTTTTGCCTCTTTGTCAGTAAACAAAACGCTGGGCTTAACGAGAATGTGTCGCACCTTAAATCGTTTGACCATAACGGGCTCAACACCACCGCGCTGGATTAATTTAAGAATATGAATGCCGGCATTGCTGCGAAAGGGTGCAGTCAGTTGATTGGGCTCTAAGTTACTAACTTGTTCAATAAATAAACCCGGCAATTGCTCTTTGGCGCGCCAACCAAGATCGCCACCTTTACTGGCATTAGGTCCCTGTGAATAAGTAGCTGCAAGGCTTGCAAAACTTTGATCTGTATCTTTTAGAGTCTTTATAATTTCTTGGGCTTTTTGAATGCTTTTAGTGTCGTCATTGTTGTCAAAGGGTAGCAAGATATGAGATAGGCGAAACCGCACTTTCAGAGAATCTTGCCCCACAGCAGAGGCGAGATATTCGTCAATTTCACGCTCTGTTACACGAATACGATTATTGATATTGCCCTCTTGTACTCGTTGTAAGGCGATAGTTTCTTTAATGGTTTGCTGTAATGTTTTTTCTGTCAGGTGTTCGCGTATTAAATAGTCTTCAAAACTTATGTTTTCGGATTGTGCGAGTGCTTTTATTTCGTTAATGCGCTGTTTAATGTCTGCCTGTGAGACTTTGAAATTAAGGCGTTTGGCAATTCTTAGCTGTAGCTTCTCAGTGATGAGTTGATCGAGCACCTCTATTTTGATTTTGTCGGTAATCTCAATGTTGGGTTGTTTGCGTGACAGATGCTCGATGCGTTGGTCGAGTTCGCTAAGTAAAATAACGTCATCTTCTATAACTGCAACTGTCCTGTCTAACGCCTCGTAGGCCTGTGAATTTTGAATAAGGAATAGCGAGGTCGCGATAAGAAAAAAGCGTAAGATTGTTTTAATGTAATACATATTATTCTTTTCTGTGTATTCCTGTTGTTAATAGTTAGATATTACTACTCAGGCGTTATTGCCAAAGGTTTTATCTGTTAATTATAAATAGCCTGCCACTGCGCGTAGCCATCGATGTTATCTGTCAATAAAGCATCAAGTTGTGTGCTATTGCCACCTAGGCCTTTTAAATGCAATTGAATAAAAATCTGCTCGTCAGATGGTATATCGTCATCGGCAACGTTATTCACTAATGAAGTGTCAAGTTCATTTCTATAGCCTAGTCTTATACGGTAACAGCAGCCATTATACTCGATCCCGGCAACAGTATCGTTTTGTCTATCTATCAGTGTATCGTAGGCGGTATATGCGAGTAAATGCCAGCGATCACTGCCTAATGGCGTGATAAAGGCAGCGCCGACTTGTCTAACAGAATCAATAACATAGCGGTAATTAACATTAAATACGTGATTGCTTTGGCTTTTATAATTTATTTTAAAATTACCAGTGTCGACTTCATTATTCTTGTCATCAAAAAGTATATCGCTACTCAGTCGCCAGTTAGCCGTAGGATTGGCCGTGAGCTGGGTTGCGATAAGAGAGCTGCTGTCGTTTTGCACGATATTAGAAAGTGTCACTTGCCGATCATCAAAAAAATTGATTTGACCAAGACTTGCGCTAAACCATTCGCGGCCAGATTCATTTCCAAAAAAGCGAGTGGTCAAACCAACTGTTAATTGGTTTGCATCGTCGATGCGGTCGCCGCCAGCAAAGCGCGTGTCGCGAAACAGTTGATTGTAGTTAAACGTTAGCTCCGCTGTATCAAAATTGATGTCTTGACCATCGCGGGTTACATCGAACAATTCATCATGGCTTTCAAAAGCACTGTATAAATAAAATAAGCGAGGCTCAAAGGTTTGCAAGTAGCTTTCGCCGCTGCGTTCAAAAAACAAACCGCCATCAATGCTTGCCTGAGGCACGGTGATAGTGGGTGAGCGGTCGGCACCGGTAGCAAAGTTATCGGCATCTAGCTTGTATTGTAAGTGTTTAACAGCAACTCCCGGTCGTAAAAAGCCGGCTTCGGGTTCAAAGTTCCATGCGACTTTATAATCTGTCGTGAGTCTATCGCCCGTGAGTCTTAAGGTGTTAGTAGAGGTGCTGGTGCTGTTATTCACGTTATCAAAGCGCACCCACTCGTTACTGAGGTCAACAGATAGGTAGCTATTGGTTTGCTCTAATAATCTATATTGGCCTATGGCCGATACTTCAGGTAATTGACGAAAGGGCTGAACAATGGTTTCGTCTAAAATTTGATAGCTAATCGCATCTAAACCAAAACGCCAGTTTGGTAGTCGATAGCTAGTTAAGATACGTTGATTTATAAAATTGTCATCTTGCGAGTTATAGGTTTTACTATCAAAATCTCTGAAGTAATCGACATCACTCACTTCTGTATAATCAATTCTGGTTGACCAGCGCTGATTGGTGCCGCCTACTTGATCAAGGTTGAATAGCCAGCGATCTTTACCTTTAAGGGGCGCTGCCTCTTCTCTCGTAATTGTGCCGTTATCGATAAGAGCTTGCTTATTGTCATTGATATCACCTTTATCGTCAGATAGAAAAGCAGCATTAATATTGGTGGTAAATAACGTATTGAGATGGCGGAAATTACCTTCAAATAAGGTGCCGTTCGTATTTAAAATATGCGGTGTAAAAATTAAATCGTAGTTGGGTGCTAAATTAAAATAATAGGGTGTTGAAATTTCTATGCCATCATCATCAACACTTAAGCTGGGCGCTAAAAACCCCGACAAGCGTTGGTCGCCAATAGGGAAGCGAAAGTAGGGAGAATAGAAAACAGGAATGCCTTTGATGTAGAGACGGGCATTTCTCACAACTCCCTGTTGAGATATAGAGTTTAGCGTAATCTGACTCCCTTTTAGCGACCATGTATTATCGTCAGGCGCGCATTGCGTAAAGGTTGCTGACTTTAGCTTAAGTTTTCCGTCAGTTGTTTTGTTGATGCGTGCGGCTGTTCCCCGTAAAGATTCGTTTTGTAAGACATAAGTGGCTTGGTTAACTTCTAGGGTGTTTTGATTTTGGTTAATAGTGGCGTCACTACCGAGCACTAATAGGCCGGGTTCTCGAAGCTCTAACTGGCCATCCATCACCATCTCACCTGTCTTTTGGTTAAACTGAGCCTTATTGGCTTTGATTTGACGGTAACCTTGAGTGATAACAACATCGCCAATTAAAATAACTTGAGTAGTATTATCGGCTGTGAAGTCAGCTGTGGCATTTGCATTTTTGAACAGTTGAGACGATCTGGCGGTGGCGCGCATGGGTGCGTTATTAGGATCTAGTGTTGCCTCTGTGTCATTACGCGTAGGTGTGATGTAGGCGCCACAGCTTCCTGGTGCCAAGGCCTCCCGTTGTGTCTTTGTGAGTGCTGATAGCGGAACCCAATCAAGTGTTTGGGATAGAACTACATGAGAATTATTGGATGAGCGAAGTACATTACCCGGGTTTAGTGAGTCGGGCGCTTCCGCGCTTACGATGCCACTTAGCATGCCACCTGCCATGCTAATACTAAGGGCAATGGCTTTGGTGAGAGTTTTGGGGCTTTTGGTTTTTAACGAATTGTTACCATTAAAAATAGTTTGCATGAAGCGCTATAACCAATAGATGCACAGGGTGCTTTTAAGAAGAATCATGAATCGCCGTTTTTTTACCGACTCGATAATTATTGTTTTATAAGCCAATATTTTTATAGCTGGGGAGTGATCGGCAATTTTAAAAACTAATTCTACTTCAAAACGTGACAAATGTGGTGGGGTTTGTCATTCTGCCAGCCACTAAATTAACCATCCTATTAATTACACTATAAAAATATGCATGGAGTCCGGTGCAAATGGAACAATCGTTACAATTACAAGTTTGGATTATTGAACAACTAGAGCTGCACGATAGCATTAAGTCTGATCAACCGATGCATTTGGAAATACTGAATGGCGATGCCGGTTTTCGACAGTATTTTCGTGTAAATACCCAGCCATCGTTGCTAGCTGTTTGTGCGCCTGTGGATTCAGGCAAAAGTGAGTCGGCTTGCTATTTTGCAAAAATATCAGAAGTTTTGCGTCGGGAAGGTGTGCCTACGCCGCAAATTATTGCCTGTGATGAAAAACAAAATTTCTTGCTGATAGAAGATTTTGGCGATGAATCTTTTCTGTCGATGCTGAAGGAAGAGAGCGCTGACCTACTTTACAGCGAAGCATCGATGGTGTTGCTGCGCATGCAGCAAATTCAACCCGAAGCCCTAAAATCTGTTGGCTTAGACCTGCCATATTACAATCAAGCATTATTGCGTGAAGAACTTGAGTTTTTTAGCGAATGGTTTGTCGAGAAGATGCTGGGCAAAGCTTTGATTGATAGTGAACGCACACTATTAAATGATACCTTCAGTTTTTTAGAGGCGCAGGCACAGGCACAGCCTCAAGTATTAGTGCATCGCGATTATCATTCTAGGAATATTATTTATCGTGAAGGTGAAGCCCCTGGAGTGATTGATTTTCAAGATGCTGTCTGGGGACCTATTACTTATGACTTAGTCTCTCTATTGCGTGATTGTTATGTTGAATGGCCTCAAGCGCAGGTAAAGCGTTGGTTAATAACCTACGGCAATTTAGCGATTGAACTTGGGCTTATGGATGCGATAGACGAAGAGAAATGGCAGCGTTGGTTCGATACCATGGGCTTGCAGCGGCACATTAAAGTCTTGGGTGTTTTTGCGCGCCTTTCAATTCGTGACCATAAATCCGGTTATTTAAATAATTTAGCATTAACCTGGCGTTATGTTATATCAGTCGCTAACCAATATCCTCAGATGCAGCCTTTTGTTCTGTGGTGCGAGAGCGATCTTTTACCATTGGTAGAAAAGCAACAGTGGTATCGAGCAGCGGATCCATCTAATGCGACCTCCAATGAGGTGATTAATGGTGTGCCGAATGGAGAGCCCGCTTGAAAGCGATGATTTTAGCAGCGGGTCGTGGCAGCCGTATGCGACCTCTAACCGATCATCGGCCAAAGCCATTGCTGCGGGTTGGTGGGCGGCCTTTAATTGAATACCATCTGCAGCGTCTGGCTTATGCTGGCGTTAACGAGGTGATTATCAATATTTCATACTTAGGTGATCAAATTCAAGAGTGTTTGGGTGATCTGTTTAAGGTCTCTGATATTGATAGCTGCGAGAACGGACTAAGAAATAGGCCGAAAGGCAATAAGCAATATAGTTTATCTATTATTTATTCCAAAGAGCCTGAGCCACTTGAAACAGCGGGTGCAATTTTACATGCCTTGCCGCTTTTAGGTGATGAGCCTTTCTTGTTGATCAATGGTGATGTGTGGACAGATTATCCCTTTGAGTCGCTACTCACCCATTATTCGAGTATTGGCAGCTCTTGTCATTCTCAAAGCCTAGCTCATGTCGTGTTAGTCGATAATCCTGAACATAATGTTACCGGTGATTTTTCGATGGCGACTCAAAGGCGTGTTGATGAGAGTTTTGAGGAAGGTTTTGATCAATCAGCAGGCCAATTTTATTTAACAGAAAAGCAAGAAAAAACTAATGCCTATACCTTTAGCGGCATCAGCGTAATAAACCCGAAGCTCTTGCACGTATATCCCGATAAACGCGAAAAATTCCCTCTGGCAGAAATATTACATTTTGGTGTTAGTCGGCAACAAATTAGTGCCGAAGTCTATAGTGGGCAATGGCAAGACATAGGAACAGTTGAGCGCCTACAAGCCCTTGATGATGACTTAAATAGTCAGCATAAAATTAGATGAATCTAGGAGTCACCTTGAAGATAGTATTAATTGTAGGGAGCTCACCCGATGCGCTGCGTGCAAAAGCATGGTCGAGTGCGCAATTTAGTCATATTGTCGTCATGAACAATGCATGGAATATTCGTGACGACTGGGATTATATTGTCTACCCAGAAGACTTTCCCCTTGAACGTAGACCAAAATCAGTCGGTCCATCTCAGTCTATTATTGAGTATACCGAATATGTTCCTGCTCAAAACGAGTTTGGGGGTGTTATTTATATTGGCGGTACGATGGCATTTACCACAGCTTATTGGGCCTTACATGCCCTAAAGCCCGACATTTTAGCCTTTGTAGGCTGCGATATGATCTACCCTACCAACAGCGTCACTCATTTTTACGGTCAGGGCTCGGCAGATCCCTTGCGCGACGACATTACGTTGCAAAGTCTCGAGGCTAAAGCTATACGTCTGCAAGCGCATGCGCTTGAGCAAAATTGTTATTGTATTAACTTAACCTCGCTGAAGGAATCTCGATTAGTTTATCCTGTTGTGTCTGAGGCGACGTTTTTTGGTGATGATCTACCGACAGCCATTACCAAGGCTGCGAAAAAAATCGATAAAAGTTATAACCGTGAAAAAATCATAGCGGTTAAAGCCCGCGAAAAAGCCCTAAATTATTTGGTTGAAACCGGTGACTATTGGCGTCACCTCGACCAATTAGACGCCAGTAAGCTTGATCAAATAGATCAACAGTGGCTATCTGTTGTTAGTTAATGGTTAATATCTGCGAAGTTATCAGTCAGTGCGAGGCAGCGTCCTCGACAATAAACCGGCTCATTGCCCAGTATTTGCTATAGTTAACGTGTTATTGAACATTACTGTCCTTTGTTTGGTTTCTCAGTGGGGTAGTAGTTTTATGAACTGTGTTTAAAAGTATTGTTTTATATGTCTAGTTTTATGAGTTTACAGCGCCGCTTAATGTTGGCTATTTCATTACTGCTGATGGGTTTGTTGGCCGCTAATATGGTGGTCACTGTCTATAACGCTAGAGCGAATATTTATCAGCAGTTAGAAGTGCATGCACAAGATACGGCGACATCCTTAGGTTTTAGTATCACTCAAGCAGCTCTGGCAAAGGATGTTGCTCAAGTGCGCTTAATGGTCGATGTGATTTTTGATCGCGGCTATTACCGGCGTATTGTTTATAGCGACCTTGAGGGCAACAGTGTTGTTAAAAAAGAGGCTCCGCAATATGTTGAAGACGTTCCTCTGTGGTTTACCCGTTGGCTACATATTCCTGAGCCTCGCGGTAGTGCACTCGTATCCTCAGGTTGGTTTCAGCTAGGTGAGGTTTTAGTTGTTAGCCATCCAGGCTTTGCCTATCGGGATATATGGCGTACATTTAAAAAGCAGCTGTGGTTGTTTTTATTCAGTATTGTGCTTTGTTATGGCCTGTTAAGTGTCGGCTTAAAATTTATATTGCGTCCACTAAGGCAAATAGAGCAGCAGGCAGAAGCGGTATATCGCCGCGAATTTATTCAGTTTCCTCTGCCTGGAATACCAGAGCTTAGGCGAGTTGCGATTGCGATGAACCGCATGTCTGCAAAAGTGAAAAGCATGTTTAGCCATCAGGTTGAACTCAACGATCGCCTGCATCAACAGCTACGAACTGATGAGGTCACAGGGCTCTCTAATCGTCATGACTTTGACGAGCGTCTACAGTCTTATATTAAGTCTGAGCGAACAGCTAATGTGGGCATGTTAATGCTTATTCAAGTGGATGACTTGCAAATAATTAATCTTCAAGGAGGTCGTGAACATGGCGATGCGTATTTGCAAACGATTGCAACTTACCTAAAAGAAAGTCTAAAAGAATACCCTGGTGCGATGTGTTCTAGGCACAGCGGTAGTGATTTTGCAGTGTTTATGCCCTCGATTACAATGGACGAAAGCAAGCATTTAATGGAGCAGTTTTATAACCATCTTCAAGCCATGGAGTGGATTCAGGCCATGGAGTGGAGTAGCGACCACATACAGCCGATGTACTTAGGTGTTATTTATGCCAGTGATTTAAGCGAGCAAGTTGGTAGGCAACAACTTGATTTGTTGGTTGCTGCCGATGCGGCCCTAAACCAAGCGCGGAATGATGAGCAAGGTGGTTATCACTGGGAATTACTTGCCAAAACTGCCGGTTCAGCCATGTTAAGTGCAGGCCAGTGGTCAGTCTTGATTCGTGAAGCGCTATCGCGTCAAGCATTTGATTTTAAATATCAGCCCATATGGGAAGTAGTAGGGAGTGGCTCGAATAGCCAAAAAACATTAATGTTTAATGAAGTGCTCACGCATTTGTCGCTAAACGGTGAGGAATACTCTGCCAGTGTATTTATGCCAATGGCGATGCGTCTGCAGCTGATGCCAGAATTTGATCGACAGGTTATTGATGCCGTCTTTAACTTAAATAATAGTGTTGATGGTGAGCTTTGTATTAATATATCGACGGCTGCCTTGGAAGATAATGGCTTTATAACGGCCGTAGAAGCGCGTCTATCCTCTAACCCTGCATTGGCCGCAAGGCTGATCTTTGAGTTGCCGGCAAATAGTTTATCCATTGTTGAGGCAGCTGTGCGTGACTTTGCGCAGATGGTGAAGCGCTATAATGCAAAATTATCGCTACACCATTTTGGTCGTGGAACGGCTGAATTTGCTTTTATGCAAAGTTTGCCTCTTGATTATTTAAAAATAGATCGCTGTTTTATTCAAACCATTGTTGATGACCTCGATGCGCAATTTTTCGTACGCTCATTAGTAACAATTGCACAAGGTTGCGATGTGGTGGTATTAGCAGAGGGTGTGGAGACAGAAGCTCAGTGGCAAAAACTAATCGAGTTAGGTATTCAAGGTGGTCAAGGTTATTGGTTAGGTCGACCACAGGCTGAGCCAGTTGAGCGTTAAGCTAAAGGTCGTTAACAACGCGCCTTAAATAATAAAAAATCATGAAAGCTAGCAAAGGCTAGCGCACAAAGTGCTTGCCGGCCAATAGCCAATAAAGTATTGTTGCTAAGTACAATCATAAATTGCTAAAGTCAAATTGTTATGACCTTAATAGGTTTGGCGATTTTGTTAGCAGTTGATAAAATGTGTAAAGGATTGCGATAACAGTATGGATACTGGCTTGCATACATTAGTGGCGCTTGCGCGGTTTTATCAGCTTCCTGCTGAGGCCGACCAGCTGGCGCATGAATTTGGCCGACCAGGGCAAGCGTTCTCCGATACAGAACTACTGCAAGCGGCTAAAGCGCTAACCCTTAAAGCAAAACTTCTTTCATTAACTATTTTAACCTTAAAAGCCAGTCTGCTTCCTGCAATTGCTAAGCATAACGATGGCAGCTATTTTATTATTGCGCGCCTAGCCGATCCCGATGGCTCAAAAAATCAAGGCAACGATTCAAGCGATCCTACAAAAGCCGGCGTTACTGACGCAGGCGTGCTTATTCATGATTTACGCGAAGAAGCCCCCCGCACGTTGACCTTAGATGAATTGGCGGGTAGTTGGTCGGGCGATTTGATTGCGGTTACGCGTCGCGAAACACTAGGCGCAAGCTTACAGCAGCATTTTGATATTTCATGGTTTATTCCCTCGTTAGTTAAATACCGCAAGCTTTTTGGCGAAGTTTTAATTGCCTCCTTCTTTTTGCAATTATTTGCCTTAGTGACCCCGCTGTTTTTTCAAGTAGTGATGGATAAAGTCTTAGTGCATCGCGGTTTTACCACGCTCGATGTTTTAGCTATTGGCTTTTTTGTGGTAGTTGTGTTCGAGGCGTTGCTTGGCGGCATTCGTAACTATACCTTTAGCCATACCACTAAGCGTGTCGATGTAGAATTAGGGTCGCGTTTATACAATCATTTAATGGCGTTGCCGCTAGCCTATTTCGAATCACGACAAGTCGGGCAAAATGTAGCGCGCGTGCGCGAGCTAGATACCATTCGTAATTTTATTACGGGTACGGCATTAACCTTAGTGATCGATTTGATGTTTGTTTTCGTTTTTCTCGCCGTCATGTGGTATTA
>CAXMPB010000207.1:0-2908 GCA_964195035.1 Cellvibrionaceae bacterium
ATGATGAAACAAATGTTGATTCTGAACTCTTTGATAAAGACAGTGAAGCGCTTAACGATTATGTCGAGAACACTCAAAAACCGGCAGTGAGTAATGAGGCTAATAGTAATGAACTTGTAGACAATGAACCTGAGCTTGATGAACCAGTAGTTGATGAGCCTCAAGTAAAGCAAGATTCTTTGACAACCCCAGTACAAGTTAATTTAAATCTAGACGATTCAGTGCCCATACTCATGGATACATTCGACGAGAATCAAGCTGTTCAGGCGCCCGCTAAAAAGTCATTTAACCCATTTTCCAAATCATCGCAAAGTAAACAAAGTACTAATAACAGTGCTGATAACAGTGCCAATCAGAGTGGCGATACGGGTGCTAACAATAGTGCCCATAAAAATGAAGTCAAAAAAGAATCATCTATAGGAACTAAGCCGAGCAAAGGTAATGCTGAAGTAAAATCATCTTCATCGACACCGTCAATACCCAATGAAGTTCTTGTCATCCATGTGCGCGCATCACAAGAGAATGTTTTCTATGGCAATGATCTTTTAGAGCTAATACTTGAGCATGGGCTACGTTTTGGTGCGATGGACATCTTTCACCGCCATGCAGGTGAGGATGGAGAAGGCCCTATATTGTTTAGTTTGTCGAATATGGTGAAGCCTGGTATTTTTGACCTACATACCTTCGATGAATTTAGCACTGTTGGTGTGAGTTTGTTTTTAGCCTTACCTGTCGAGACAGGTAGCTATATGGAGGCATTCGACGCCATGCTCGCGACGGCAAAAGGTATTGCTGAACAACTTCAAGGTGAGTTAAAAGACGAAAACAGAAGCGTTTTGACAGGTCAGACTGTCGAACATTATCGCGAGCGTATTCGTGATTTTTCTAGACGCCAGCAGTTAGAAAAACATAAATTATGACTCAAGAGTTAAACCAATCCACAGCCTCCACAGATCCATCTATTGTTATTGAAGTCAGCGCACTAAAAGATGAGTTACATCGACATAACTATCTCTACTATGCGCTAGATAACCCCGAAATTCCCGATGCCGAATACGATAGGCTCCTGCGTCGTCTGCAAGAGTTAGAAGCTGCGCATCCACATTTGTTAAGCACCGACTCGCCTAGTTTAAAAGTAGGGAGTGCGCCTTTAGATTCATTTACACAAGTTGCTCATAAAATGCCGATGTTATCCTTGGATAACGCATTTAGCGCTGAAGAAATGGGCGATTTTAATAAGCGCGTTATTGATCGTCTCCATAATTCGCTTAACACACCTTCTTCTAACACTCTTTCTTCCAATAACAGTTCTGTTAAAAGACCGGTTAAGGATAGCTCTGCTAAATTTAACGAGCAAAGCGAGACATTTGAATTGCTTGACTACGTTTGCGAGCCCAAGCTCGATGGGATAGCTGTAAGCTTGATTTACGAGGCGGGCTTATTAGTTTTGGGGGTGACTCGAGGTGATGGCACAACAGGTGAAGATATCACTGCTAATGTACGCACCGTAGGGTCAATACCCCTTAAGTTGAAAGGCGATGATTTTCCTGCGGTACTTGAAGTGCGTGGTGAAATCTATATGTCTAAGGCTAGCTTTGCAAAAACTAACAAAATAGCGCTAGATAATGGCGATAAGCCTTTTGTGAACCCTCGGAATGCGGCGGCAGGAAGTTTGCGTCAATTAGATTCTCGCATTACCGCTAAGCGCTCGCTAGAAATGTGTGCTTATAGTGTTGGCATCGTAGAGGGTTTGGTTGAGGGTGTTAATTTTCCACAAACGCATCAAAAAATATTACTACAATTATCCCAGTGGGGTTTTCGTATTAATTCAGAAATGCGTTTAGTGGCAGGCATTGATGCGTGCTCAGAATATTACGAGCAATTGTCCCTGAAACGTGATTCGCTACCCTACGAAATCGATGGCATTGTCTTCAAAGTTAACGAGATTGAATTACAAAAAACATTGGGTTTTATTTCTCGTGCGCCGCGCTGGGCAGTCGCAAGAAAATTTCCTGCACAAGAAGAGGCGACGCAACTGCTAGGTATAGAGTTTCAAGTAGGGCGTACGGGTGCAATTACACCAGTGGCTAGACTCAAACCTATTTTTGTTGGAGGTGTTACCGTATCGAATGCAACCTTACATAATGAAGATGAGGTTAGGCGGCTTGATGCACGTGTAGGCGACACTGTTATTGTTCGCCGAGCCGGTGACGTTATTCCCAAAATAGTCTCTGTCATATTGTCACGTCGTCCCGACGCTACCGCGCCATTAATCTTTCCTGAGTTTTGCCCCGTTTGTGGCTCACCCATTGTTCAGCTACCTGATGAGGTTGTTAAGCGTTGTAGTGGTGGTTTAATTTGTGGCGCTCAAGTTAAAGAAGCCATTAAACATTTTGCCTCGCGTAAGGCGATGGATATCGACGGCTTAGGTGATAAGTTAGTCGAGCAATTAGTGGATGAAAAACTAATTCGTTCCGTCGTTGATCTTTATCATCTTGATCTAGATGCCGTTGCATCGCTTGAACGGATGGGTAAAAAATCTGCGATAAATTTATTGGCTGCAATTGAGATTTCGAAGCTAACCACACTTGCTCGCTTTATCTATAGCTTAGGGATACGCGAAGTTGGTGAGGCGACAGCACGAAATTTAGCACAACATTTTGGAGGTATAGATAACATTGTTAAAAGCGATGAAGAAAGCTTAGTTCTTATTAATGATATTGGGCCAATTGTTGCTCATTTTATTGTTGATTTTATATCACAGGACAATAACCAAAGATTGATTAGCCAATTGCAAGAGCGGGGTGTTAATTGGCCAGAAAGGAACGCTCAGGTCAATAATGAAGAGGATGTGAGTTTGCCGTTAACCGGTAAGGTTTATGTGATATCGGGTTCTTTGTATGCATTG
>CAXMPB010000208.1:0-3767 GCA_964195035.1 Cellvibrionaceae bacterium
ATGATTAACTCGCTCGGCAGATTCTGACTTAACGGTAATTAATGGCTCGTCTTTAGCAACACCGGTACTTGCCACAAAAACGCCGCTAAGCTCATTCGCCTCACCCAGGCCCGCTATATAACTGACGATTTTACCCGTGCGAGACACCTGAAAACGCCCAGGTTGAACAATATCTAATTCGTTACGGTTTTTTTGCTGCTCAAATATTTGCTCAGCTTTTTGTATGCCCAGCGGCGTTAGCCATAAACTACACAAACCAACCACTACCGCTACAATAATACCTGGCACAAAAGTATAAGCTAGCAGCCGGCGTTGGCTCATTCCACAAGAAGACAATACCGTCATCTCGTGCTCTGCGTATAGGCGGCCATAGGCCATTAAAATAGCCACCATAAAACCAAGAGGAATAATTAATTCTAAAAACCCGGGTAGGCGATAATACATAATTGATAATAAAACGGAGGGATCAAACTTGCCCGATGCAGCCTCGGACAAATATTTAACAAAACGGCCACTCATGATAATAACGACTAGCACGGTGGTTACGGCAACAGTCGTCTGCAACACTTCGCGAGTTAAATAACGCAGAATAATCATGCAATAGTCGTCATTGATTAAATGAATGGTATAGAATACCAGATTGAAGCCTAAGCATAAGGCCTGATTTAGATGGTGAGGTAAAGTTTATCGATAATTTTTTTTCGCTTATGCCTTTTTTACTGCCAACTACTAACTATTACTATCATACATATTGAGGGTGCCATGTCTGTCAACGTAGCCAATAACACAAAATTTTCTGCCAAAAAAATTGATATCAACACCTTAAAAACAGACTGCATTGTTCTTGCAGCATATTCCGCCGGTCAACTTTCAGACTCCGCCAAGCAATTTGAAAAAATTAGTGGCTTGGCAATCAGTGATTTATACAAACAAGAAGAATTTACTGGCAAGGTTGGCCAACAAGTCACGTTTTATCAACCTACTAAAAATATCAATAAAGCGATTATTTTAGGCTTTGGTGAGGAAAACAACACGACAGCCGCAGAATTTCGAAAAGCCGTTAATCTTTTGAGTAAAACACTCGCCAACAGCACGCTTAAACAGACGACATTATGTATCGATGAAGTGACTGTAGACACTTGGTCAAGCGAGGCCAAAGCTCGAACCTGTGCCGAGTCGATTAGTCATGGTCGTTACCAATATGCAGAGACTAGATCTGCGGTTAAAACTAAAACTAATGTATCTATCGCCTATAATACAGCAATGATTAAAGATGCTAATAAGGTCTTAACAATCGGTCACGCTATTGGCAATGGCATGAACGTCGCTCGCGAACTGGGTAATTTACCGGGTAATATTTGTACTCCTAGCTATTTAGCGAATCAGGCCAAAAAATTAGGTCGCGCAAATAAAAGCTTAAGCGTTAAAATTCTTTCAGAAAAACAAATGAAAGAATTGGGCATGGGTTCACTTCTCTCGGTATCGGTAGGCAGCCACGAACCCGCTCAATTAATCGTAATGGAATATACAGGGACGGCTAAAGGTGAAAAGCCACATGCCCTTGTGGGTAAAGGTATTACGTTTGATACCGGCGGTATCAGCTTAAAACCTGGCGGCGGTATGGACGAAATGAAATTTGATATGTGTGGAGCCGCCAGTGTATTTGGCACCATGACAACTTTATTAGAGCTTCAACCTAAAATTAATGTAGTAGCGGTTGTTGCCGCGGCCGAAAATATGCCTGGCAGCAAAGCCACTAAACCGGGTGATATTGTCACCTCAATGAGTGGTCAAACCATCGAGGTATTAAATACCGACGCCGAAGGTCGCTTAGTATTATGTGATGCATTAACCTATGTTGAGCGCTTTAACCCACAAAGCGTGATTGATATCGCAACATTAACCGGTGCCTGTGTGATTGCTTTAGGTGGACATGCAACTGGCTTATTTAGTAATAGTGATGAATTTGCCGATGAACTCCTCGCGGCAGGCATTAAGAGTGGAGATCGCGCATGGCATATGCCTTTATGGGATGAATACCAAGGTCAACTTGATAGTAACTTTGCCGACATAGCCAATATTGGTGGTCGACCAGCCGGTAGCATCACAGCGGCATGCTTCTTATCGCGTTTTACTAAAAAATACACATGGGCACATTTAGATATTGCCGGTACTGCTTGGTTATCCGGCGGTCAAAAAGGATCAACCGGTCGACCAGTGCCGCTACTAAGTGAATATTTACTCAGCAAGTAAATTCGATGCGTAAAAAGACAGGGCGTCATAAAAGACTTATAACATTCAACTAATAATCAAATTATGACGCAGATAGACTTTTACGTTCTTACACAAACAACAGCAATAGCGCGACTTCATTACGCCTGTCGCTTGAGCGAAAAAGCAATAAATCAAGGGCATCGCATTGCTATAGCTCTCGATGATGAAGCACAGGCACAAACCTTAAGTGACTACTTATGGTCATTTAAACCCGAGAGCTTTTTACCTCATACGGTTCAAGATAAAGCTCCCAAAGATTGCGAGTTTCAAGATAAAGAGCCACCACAAGAGACACCGCAACAGGCATCGGCAGATACTGAGAATAAAGAGGCGGCAGGAGAGGTAAAAAGACAGGCGCCGATTGCACTAATATGGAATGAAGATAACGAGCATTATCATGATATATTAATCAATCTGAGCAAAAAAATTCCCGAGGGATTTAGCCGTTACCAGCGAGCATTTGAAATTGTGGTTCAAGAAGATCATTGTTTAAAGATAACGCGCTCGCATTTTCAATTTTATCGCGAGCGTGGTTACCCCTTAAAGTCTCATGCGGTGGGATAAACCCAATAAATATTACTCATAAAACACTATAAATATAGCTTAGCTTATGGACGATAAACGCAAAAAACAAGAAGAGTTACTCACTGAGCTGGAATCAATTAAGGACCTGCTCGACAGTGGCTTTTTAGACGATGATACTTTTACCGACCCGCGCGCGCAAAGAGCAGCCTCAAATCAAGATACATTATATAAAAACAGTGATATTCCAATAGAAATTCCCGTTCTTAATGAGATGGTAATAGAGGACGAACCATTAACTACAGAGCTACATCAAAGTCAAATAGAGGATCCGATAACTGCTGATAATACGGTCCAACAGAATGATATAGAAAGCACTCTAAAAAATGCACCTACAAAAGGTTCTATCCAAAATAACTTGGCACCTCAAAACACCACCCCCAACAATGTTTTACCTGGGCAACAATCTTTATTCGACAAAGCCAAGGTCAAAAAAGAAAAAGCAGCAGCTCAGAAAGCAGAATCAGAGCTTACGAATTTAGATCAAAAACCAACAAATACAAACCATACAGCTCAAGAAGAAGCTGACGATAATGTCACAGAGAATCCATTTTTACCCCAACATATTCGCGAGCGATTAACTAAACCCGCAGACCTAGAAGCGATATTGGCGAGCAATATCCAAAAACGTGTTTTATTACCGCCAATTGTTAAAACGACCGTCGAGGATAATTCAATCTATCAACCTCATTTTTTTAGCACAAACAGTTTTGTAGATTCGATCGAACAAGACTCTAGTAAAGCACAATCTCTAGAAGCAGCACTAAATCAAGCACCGTCATATAAAGACTCATTGTCATCAACATTTAAAGCTGAAGCTAAATCAGAAACTAGGTCAGCACCTAAATCTGCGTCAGACGAAAAAATCGATCTATTAATTGACGGATTAATTGCGCAATACCTCCCTGAAA
>CAXMPB010000209.1:0-4657 GCA_964195035.1 Cellvibrionaceae bacterium
CATATGCAAAGGCGACAATGTGCGTATTTGGCATTCTTTATCTGAGCGAAATAAATTATTGGGATCCTCGCCGTGCACAATATCAATAATGGGGTTATTGCCGGTCTGTTCGACTAGCTCGCCAATACTCATGCCAAATGCGTGAGCAATTCTAAAGGTGACTGCCAGTGTGGGGTTCGCCTTACCTCTTTCAATTTGACTCAACATTGAACGGCTCACCCCGGATAACGATGCCAACTGCATCAATGTTAGCTTGTTTTTTTTACGCAACTCGGTCACTCGCTGGCATAACACTTGTCCTGCATAATCTGACTCATCTTCAATACCCATGTCTTACCTTTTTATGTAACTGTTAATTTTGATACGAATTAAAGCCACGTAAATCCTTTATATAAGATTTTTTTCTTGCATAAGAGAATGACGTTGTTCTACTATACTGGAAATATTCTTGTATAGTAAATTTATTGCAGATGGATCCCAAGGACTTAATGATGAAAGCATTGGTAAAAAAAGAGGCCGGGCAAGGCTTGTGGTTAAAGGATGTAGCTATTCCAGAATATGGCATCAATGATGTATTGATTCGCGTGTTACGCACGGCGATCTGCGGAACCGATATGCATATTTATAACTGGGATGAGTGGGCACAAAAAACCATTCCTGTCCCCATGATTGTAGGCCATGAATTTGTGGGCGAGATTGTCGAGGTAGGCTCGAATGTTAACGATTTTAAAGCAGGGCAGATTGTTTCGGGCGAAGGCCACGTCGTCTGTGGCCGCTGCCGCAACTGCCTCGCCGGTCGCAGACACTTATGTGCACATACATCGGGTATTGGTGTCGATCGTCCCGGTGCTTTTGCCGAATACGTGGTGCTACCTATGGCCAACGTATGGGAGCATCGTGCGGGTATTGACCTTGATATTGCCGCCTTATTTGACCCTTTAGGTAATGCGGTACACACCGCCTTGCAATACGACTTACTCGGCGAAGATGTGTTGATTACCGGTGCAGGCCCAATCGGCGCTATGGCCGCTGCGGTTTGTCGTCATGCGGGTGCAAGGCATGTTGTTGTTACCGATATTAATCCTAAACGATTAAAAAAAGCCCATGAACTAGGCGCAACCCATACTGTAGATGTTCGTACCGAAACCATAGCTGATGCACAAAAGCAGTTAGGGATGTTGGAAGGCTTTGATGTGGGTTTAGAAATGTCAGGTAATCCCGATGCCTTTCGTGAGTTACTCGCCAACATGTGTCACGGCGGCAAGGTCTCTATTCTGGGCATACCGGGCAACGATGTTGCCATTGATTGGAATATCGTCATTTTTAATATGCTCACCCTTAAAGGTATCTATGGTCGAGAAATGTATGAGACTTGGTACAAAATGTCGGTGATGGTTGAATCTGGCTTACCAATCAACTCCGTCATTACCCACCGCCTAGACTACAGCGAATTTCAACAGGGCTTTGATGCAATGAATACCGGTGATGCCAGTAAAGTCATTCTTACTTGGGCATCGCTCTAAGAGCTTAGTCCTAATAATCCCACTAATCCTTAGTCAATTAATAAAGATAAATATAAGGCAAGTAGTGCTTGTCTCTAGCTTATCAATGAGGAGAAACTTATGTACGGTCAATTAAAACAACATTTACGCAAAGAGCTCGGTGATATAAAAGAGGCGGGGCTACTTAAAAACGAGCGCATAATCACCACACCACAAGGATCCCGCATAGGCGTAAGTACGAGCGGTGTTAACAATGTTGAAGAAGTCCTTAACTTATGCGCCAATAATTATTTAGGTTTAGCTCAGCATCCCGACATTAATAAAGCCGCAAAAGATGCCTTGGCTAACTGGGGCTATGGCATGGCATCGGTACGTTTTATTTGTGGTACGCAAACCATACACAAACAGCTAGAAAATGCCTTGAGTGAATTTTTAGGCATGGAAGATACTATTCTTTACCCTTCGTGTTTTGATGCTAATGGTGGCTTATTTGAAACCTTGCTAACGGATCAAGATGCGGTAATTTCTGACGAGCTTAACCATGCCAGTATTATTGATGGTGTGCGTTTGTGTAAAGCGAAGCGCTACCGCTATACAAACAACAATATGAGCGATTTAGAGGCGCAATTACAGGCAGCCGACGCCAATGGTGCGCGCTTTAAATTAATCACTACCGATGGCGTTTTTTCGATGGACGGCTATATTGCCAAACTCGATGAGATTTGTGATTTAGCCGATAAATATGATGCTTTGGTACACTTCGATGATTGTCATGCTACAGGGTTTATCGGTGAAAATGGACGCGGCACTCACGAACTTAAAAATTGTATGGATCGCGTGGACATCACCACGGGCACATTAGGCAAAGCATTGGGCGGTGGTAGCGGTGGCTACACTAGCGCCAAAAAAGAAATCGTTGCATTATTGCGCCAACGATCTCGCCCTTACTTGTTTTCTAATACCGTTGCACCACCGGTAGTCGCAGGCGCTATAAAAGCCATTGAGTTAGCTGGCCAGTCAAATACATTGCGCGAGCAGTTGCGCAGCAATACAGAGCACTTTCGCAATGGTTTGAGTGACTTAGGGTTTGATTTATTACCGGGCGAACACGCCATTGTCCCCGTTATGTTTTACGACGCAACAACCGCCGCAAATTTCGCAAAACAAATGCTAGAAGAGGGCGTCTACGTCGTCGCTTTTTCTTTTCCTGTCGTGCCTAAAGGGCGAGCCCGTATTCGTACACAAATGTCGGCGGCATTAACCGAAGACGACATCAATTTTGTGCTTAAGACCTTTGCTAAAGTAAAAGTAAAAATGGGATTGTAAAACCAATATCATAAATAAAAAGAACGAATAGAGGGGCGTATTGATTAACGTTTAACTAGCTTTCTTGCTAAATAAAGTTGTTATAGACATTTCAAAAAACGCCAAGTTGGACGTTATCTGATTAAGAAAAGATAACAAATCAACCGCATTTTGATGGTTATCACATTTTAAGCGAAAACTTTTTATTTAAGTGTCGTATAGGATGGTGTCTTGTTTTCAGAAGATGGCTCTGCATAGCCATTAGAATACGAAGTAAAAAATAACACTTTATATGAGTTTAAAGTCGGGGCGGGCTTTGAAAAATAGGGAGGTACATAACGCACAGCTTAGCTAGGCAATAAAAATAACGGTGCGGAGAAGAATAAATCTTAATCAATTTTAAAATAACTAATATTATTAAACTCTCATTGAGAAACGTTATAGATGCTGCCGTTATTAATTCCCTTTAAGGTGTTTTGCCAAGCGGGTTTTTAAGCCTAGTGGAATGTTGCGAATAGTTAGGCTATCGGTATTGGGGTCGTAGACAATCGAATCACCTAAGCAGCTAGCAGAAAAACTCATGCTGAGTTTATGGTCTCGACCACTGATTCTGACAAACTGATTAAGTTTAGATCTTTCAGGAATAATCTCTGGCTTTTGTGTAGGTTTTTGTTCTGTAACAAAGGCGGCAAAGTCGGGGAGGTTAGCGATAGCAGCGGCGTTTTCTGTTGCTTCTTTATTCAATTCTTTCGCTGATTCGGCCGTTGATTCGTCAGCTGTTTTTGCAGATGATGCTGATAAGCGAGCGCTATCTTTTAGTTGTGTGGCTAGCTCTGTAATAACAACGGGTTTGCCCACTTTGTTTTGCTCTAGGCAATAATCAACGACGTGCTTTTTAGTCTGAAATGCGGCGGCTTCTGGTAAGTCTTTTGTATAGTCCGATACTGTCTCTAAAAACACATCGGTCTCGGCTCCTAGGTCAACTTTATCGGTAAAGCCAATGAAGTTAGTAAAAGCCTCTGTTATTTCTTTTTCTCCCCTCCAGCGTAACAGCGTTAAGGCATTAGCTGAGCGATGAATGTTGTCACTTTGCCAGTCGCTTACGTTGATTTTAGCGGATAGGTTGATGCTGGATGTTTCCAGATAAAAAGATTCATTAATATCTAAACTGCCATCTATAAATTGGGCAGAGTTATGTTGTACAAAAAACAAGTGTATGAACTCGTCACTTTCTAGTTGCTCATGGGCGAAGAAAAGAAAACCATCGATCGCGGTATCGCTTTTATCTATTTCGACTTTAAAATGTGCCATCGCTTTTTTGCTGAGGCTATCGAACCCCATCTTTTCTTCTTTAAAATCTTTAATCCAGCTAGATAAGGGATGACTGCCAATGTCATCCGAAAAACGACCATAGTCCTTAGTAAAACGCTTAATAACGGCGACCTTCAATTCTCGAAAACACTCGTCAATTCTCCCATCTTTTGTCCAGCAACTATCACGAAAATGAATAGTGGATGCATTGGCAGGTTCGAGGCGTTGAATACGGTGAGCGATAATGTTGAGTAAAGCCATAATAGTATCTAGGTCGTGAATGGTCGGATAAAGGTGCACATAATAACGTATTAGTTCGAAGAACCAATAAACCTTAACAATATATTTATTAGGCGCGCTAATGTAGGTGGCCTATTTATGAGTCAAATGTTGGCAATAAAGGTGACGTTGGGCTCTAATTTTGGTGTTCGACGCAAGCGAGGGTGTTTTTTTCGAGAAAAAAGGGCGTTTATGCTTCTTATGGTCTATATTTTTACGGTGAGTAATGGTGATAAGCGTCAAAGTGGTGACTATTTTTT
>CAXMPB010000210.1:0-15327 GCA_964195035.1 Cellvibrionaceae bacterium
AACCTATGTAAATTGTCGAAAGGGGGGGGCGAGCGGCGAGAACCTCTGTTCAAATTAATGAAAAAATCTCAGCATTTATTAAATCAACTGGCGCTTGCATTAAGTGACATTTATTTCGATCACACTGAGATACATCATCAAGTGATGACCGCATCATGGGAGGATGAGATATGAAATATCGTGTGCGTCATCTAACTGAGTATAAATACGACAGTAAAGTGAATAGTTGTTATAACCGTGCCCATATTTTACCCAGAGAAACGCGGACGCAGATTGTAAATACCCCGCGTGTTGCGATTTTTCCAACACCAACAACGGGTAGCAGACGTACCGATTATTTTGGTAATCGTGTCTATCACTTTTCTATTCAAGAACCGCACACTAGCTTAACCATTGATGTATCGACGTATATTACTGTTAAACCGCTAGGTAATACCTATGGTAATCAGCTCGACTACGGCAATAGTTGTGAGCACGTACACCAAGGCTTGAATCATACAATGCCATCAATCGAGACCATTTATGCCCGTGAGTTTTTATTAAATTCACCGATGATCCGCGCGAGTCAGTCGCTTCAAAGCTTTGCACAAAATTGCTTTAGCCCTCAAAAACCGTTTTTAACGGCTGTTATGGATCTAACGCATAAAATATTCACTGAGTTTGAATTTGATTCATCGGTAACAAGTATTGCCACCCCTCTAGAAGAAGTGCTTGCTCTTAAGCAGGGTGTTTGCCAAGATTTTGCTCATTTGGCAATTGGTTGTTTGCGTTCACTAGGTTATTGTGCGCGCTATGTTAGCGGTTATTTAGAAACTCTCCCGCCTCCGGGGCAGCAACGCTTAGTGGGCGCAGATGCTTCTCACGCTTGGTTTGCAGTCTATTCGCCGGGTGAAGGTTGGTTTGAATTTGACCCAACAAATGACTCTGTGCCGACGTTTCAGCATATTGTCACAGCTTGGGGTAGGGATTACGCCGATGTTAGTCCTCTTCGAGGTGTTGTCTTTGGAGGCGGCCGTAGTCAGAAGCTCAGTGTCTCTGTAGATGTGGCAAGACTTGCAAGGGAAGACGACGAATAAGAGGCAACATTATTCAACAAAAGCTATTTGATGATTTAAAAATACTCAAGCTTTTGAAGGCTTGGCCGATATAAAAACATAGACTTTATTTATATCGGTTTGATTATGCCATTATCTTCATTGCCACCTTCGCCGACGTCGATTCAAGACGCACCTAAGGGACGTGTTGTTCAAGCACCTGAGTCAACGACTAATCAGGTCGCCTCAACGCCTGCATTAACACCCATATCTACACCACAGTCTCGACAAGTCACATTGCTGTCGAGTGCGTCTTATACCGTATCACTCAATAATAATAACGTCTCATATACTTACAGTAATTCAGTCAGCATTGAATCAAGTCAGACATTGCCAAGTACTTCTATCAATGATGTAGAAAAAATTGAGGCTCCGAAAGCGTTACTGGATGGTTCTAAAAATATCCTTAAGTTTATCGAGCAGAGACTTGCAACTGAGCAAGTCTCTGGTACCACAAGTGAGGAGTTACAAGAACTATTAGAGCAGGGGCTAAGTGGCTTTAAACAAGGGTTTTCTGAGGCTGAAGCTATTTTAAGTAATGCGACTAAATCTGTATCGGCAGCGATCAATCAGCTGTATAGCGAGGTGATTGAGGGCTTCAATGCGCTAACAAAGCAATATGTTGCCAGTAATGACGGGCAACGCGATGAGGCGACGAATGTAGCACAAAACTTAGATGTGCCAATACGGATAATTCAAGCGTCATCTAATCCCCAAGTCAATGAGAACGGTGGTAGGTCAACGGGCCTCAGTCAACTTGGTAGTCAAATAGGGAGTAAAACAGCCAATCAAAATAGTACAGATATATTGGGTGCCGATCGTCTGACTTCGCTAAGTAATATTATTGATAGCATTAATGATGATGCTACTGAAATAGCTCAAGAAAATAAAAAAAGTTCTTTAGGCTCAGAGAGTACAGTGTCGGCTAGTATTGATTATCGAAAGCAAAATCTGTTCACCCTCGAGCTCGTCACGCTTGATGGCGATAAAGTCTCTATACAAGCAAATAGTACCGTAGCTTATAATAATGCTGTTGGTTTCAATCAAAGAGCCGATCAAGCCAGCCAGCTGCAAAGCACTAGTTCGAGTGCTCAATTTGGATTTAGCGTAGACGGCGAACTTGATGAACAAGAAGTCATCGCGATTCAAAGTATCCTCGACCAAGTGTTAAGCTTGTCTGATGAATTTTATAATGGCGATGTTAGTGAAGCCTTTGAAAAAGTTCTGGCATTAGACTTTAATCAAAAAGAAATTACAGGCTTTGCTATTAATCTACGTCAGACTGAACAGTTTAGCGTCGCTGCTGCTTATCAAACTCCATCCCCAGTCTTATCATCACAAAATTCAGCCTCTCAAAATAAGATCCCTGAGTTAAGCCAGCTCGATGCAGTTACACGCGAAGCATTTTTAGCAATTGGTGACTTTGTTAGCCGTGTATTAGAGGAGCTTAATCAACAGCCATCCAATAATAGTAATTTATTCGATGTTGCTGAGCTATTTTTAAATTTGGCCGAACAGCTCGATGAGAAAAATAATCAAGTAACCGCAGACAATCGTCTTTCATCCTTTAGCGATACCGTTAATTCATTACTTGGCTAGTGTTAAATTTTTATTTGAATGTCGACTATTCTTATTGCGGGTTTAAAGCTACTGGTTTAAGGTAACTAGTTTTATTGCTAAGGATTATTTATTATAGCCGCTAATTTTACATATAAGCTGAGGGTGCGATGCAAACAATTACTTTATATTCTACCTTAGCGTGTCATCTCTGCGAGATTGCAGAGGGGATAATAGCAATTCGTATTGATAAAAGTGATTTTTTCCTAGAAAAAATAGATATTGTCGATGACCTAGAATTACTAAAAAAATACGGCGTATCAATTCCTGTATTGTACTCGAGAAAATCAAACAAAGAACTGTTTTGGCCCTTTGATGGTAAAGACGTTGATGAGTTTTTAGCTGAGATTATTTCGTAGCAACCTATTTTTTAAGTTTTTGAATATTTTCAAACAATCACATTGTCTTATTTTTTTCTGCCCATTGCACACTATCTAAATAGGCTTGTGTAATATCATCTGGTTTTATTTTTCCACCGCCAGTAAAAGGTATTTTTTGTTCGCAATCCCAGTTGCCATTTTGATAGTTAGTCACGGTATATAAGACCTTACCCATATCGCCTTCGTAGCTTAATAATGCACGTTCCATTTTTTTTGGTAATGATATTTTATCTAATAATTCATCTAACTTTAAATTAACAAATGCATCCATTAATGATATCAAACCTAATGTAAAATAGTCATCTGCAGATTTTCGCGAAGTGAGTTTTTGACCTAATGTTTCACACATTTTAGCTCTTGTCATGGCAAAAACAATTAATACCTGTGGTTTATTATTGAGCGTTGTTAATGCTAATAAACTAATCCATTTCTTTAACCGATTTAGTCCAAGCATTGTAATCGCATGTTTAATAGAGCTTATCTCTTTAGATAGAAAAAATAAACCAGAGTTAATTGTGCGCAATAGGTTATAGGTTAAATTTGGGTCGCGAATAATAATATTAGTCACGTCGTTTATATCTACATTGCTCGCGTTTAATTTAGCAATGAGTTCTAAGATGCTTAATTCATTATTAGAGATGCGTTTGCCAGTGATGATTTTTGGTTTAGCAAAAAAATACCCTTGAAAGAGGTCAAAGCCTAGTTTGCAGCACTGTTCAAACATCTCATGAGTTTCTACTTTTTCTGCCAGCAGAGTAATGCCTTTTTCCTGTAGCTTAGGAATATAATTAGCCCAGGTTTCGGGTGGCGTACTAAGAACATCAATCTTTATGATGTCTGCATAATTGATAAGAGAAATAGTTTCTTTTGTTAAACAAAAATCATCGAGTGCAATTTTGTAGCCTTGTTGTCGCAAACGAGAGATGGCTTTGAGTAGCTCGGGTGTAACTTCTTGATCTTCAAGCAGCTCTATCACTAGTTGTTTGTGCGGAACAGGTGGCATGTGTTTTAAAATAATATTACTGGTGAAATTAATGAACGCCAATTTGTTGCCAACAACGTCTTGAATTGACAAATCATTAAAAACTGCCAATAAAACGTCAAGGCTCGCCCCGTCTGGATTATCAATTAAGGGGTTTCCATCTGCTGTCATTTCCATCCGATATAACAGCTCAAAGCCCTTGACTTTAAGTTGTCTGTTACAAATCGGTTGTCTAGCGATAAGATTTGATAGTTCTTGCATATATAAAACACTACCTTTCAGTTATTTTAATATTATAGTCCAAATTTCGTGATTTATTTTTTCTTTTGTCTACACTGATTATATGTCTAACTAATTAGTTGTATATTTTATGTCTGATTTACTCGCAAGTGTTGATTCGCGCACCAACTTAGTCGGTGAAAATCGTTTAGAGTTATTGATGTTTCAGTTGAAAGGTCAACAAACCTTCGCTATCAATGTTTTTAAAATTCAAGAAGTAATCCCAGTGCCGCGGCTAACACAAGTGCCAAATAGCCATCCCGCTGTCCGTGGCATCGCGCATCTGCGCGGAAGAGCGGTTTCTATTATTGACCTCAATATAGCTATTGGGCGATCACCATTACCTTGCGATGAAACCTGTAACTTAATTGTGACGGAATATAATCGCTCGATTCAGGGTTTTATCATTGGCTCCGTAGATAGAATTGTAAACCTCAATTGGGACTCTATTTTACCACCGCCTAAAGCTACAGGTAAGGAGCATTTTTTGACGGCTTTTACGCGCATTAATGACAAAATTGTAGAAATTCTTGATGTTGAGCGAGTCTTGGCCGATATTATTCCACCAAAAACTATAGTCTCTGATGATATTCGTGATGAATCACTTAAGGCGTTGATAGGAGACGATCGAATAGAAATATTGGCAGTTGATGACTCCATAACGGCAAGAAATCAAATTAGAGATGCTCTAGAAAGTCTAGATTTAAATATTGATGTTACCAATGCGAGTGATGGATTAAAAGGCTTGGAGTTGCTCAAAAAAATGGCCGCAGATGGCACAGATGTATCTAAGCATTTCACGATGCTGATTACCGATGCTGAAATGCCAGAAATGGATGGTTATCGTTTAACGAGTGAGATTCGTTCCGATGAGCGACTAAAAGATCTATTTGTAGTTATGCATACATCATTGAGTGGTAGTTTTAATGAAACAATGACGAAGAAGGTAGGATGTGATGGTTTCTTATCCAAATTTAGACCGGATGAATTAGCTGTTTTAGTGCAAGATCGAATTAGAGACCTTTATACAAAATAATCTTTAAGCACCAATTTATATCGTATTTAAAGTCTCAATTGGTGCTCATTCATAAATGGCTCGTAGCGGCGAGAAATCAAAAAAGTCAAGGCTACGCGATTCGATACGGACGCCTGTATTATTCAAACAGCTAGATTTAGTCGTTTAAAAATAGGTGTTTTTATGCCTCTACATTGAGTCCTATTTATGAAAAAGTATTTGTTATAAAGGCCTTTTTCTCTCAAACTCTGTTAATAACGACCCGGTATTACCTATTTGATCGCCATAGACAACCGCATAAGATAAAACATTTTGTACATATTTTCTGGTTTCACCAAAGGGAATGACTTCTATCCATATATCGTGAGGTAAGTTTTTGTCAGTTTCTTTAAGCCAGCGATTCACACGGGAAGGTCCAGCATTATAAGCTGCAATAGCAGTTATCCTATTATTTTCGTATCGTTCTAATAAACCACTAATATATCGCGAGCCTATAATAATATTTTTTTCAGGCATTAATAGATCTTCTCGTCTATATTTTATACCTGCCTTTTTTGCAGTCTCTTTAGCTGTTCTCGGTAATATTTGCATCAGTCCCATAGCGCCTGCGCTGGATTGTGCATCCTTTTCCCAAGCACTTTCTTGACGAGCAATGGCAAAAATCAAAGTAGAAGGTAAGCTCGTCAAAGCGGCCTGTTCGGTAATAATATGTTGGTGTGCAACAGGAAAGCGTATCGCTAGGTCATCCCAGCTCGTTGCGGCAGCCATTGATTCAATCGATTTTCTGTGCCATCCCCATTGATTGGTTAATTGAGCAAGATTTATAAATTCTTCTTTGGTGAATTCTCTTGTGGCATATATCCACTCATTTCGAGCAGTGTGAACTCTATTGATTAAATAGAGTTCTTTAATACGTTGAATGGCTTTATTTTGTCGTAAAGAGGCGAGTGTTTCATTATTTACTACTGAGGGAGTGTTTTGCAAACTATAGGGTTTATCTAAAAAATCTGCAGACAAAAATCCATAATAACTACGTGTTTGTGCTAATTTTTCATAAATGGGTAAGTATAATTTTTTTGTGTTATCTGATTGTTGATAATATCTAGCCTGCCAATACTGCCAGCGATCCGAAAGGCGCTCTTCAATAGCTAATAAATTCAGCCATGTGTAAAAAGCCTGCCACTGGCGGTTTTTTAGATGCTCACGTAAAACTATTTCAATAATAGTTGTTTGATCTTTTTGTGCGAGGTCATTTAATAATTCTTTTGCCTTTGCAGGTTTGTTGTCAAAAGCATTACGTTTCGCCAATGAAAAATTAAAACTTTGTTTCTCTTGTGGGGTAAATGAAAATATTTTCTGGTACTTTAGCCAAAGCTCATTTGCAATTTTAGAGTCTTTTCTGATGTATCGAAGTAAAGACTTATGCACAATTGTTTTTGTAAAAGGGTGCTCGTTAGTGTAGTCATCGGTGTTGTTTAATTGCTCTGGATTTTTTATAGTGCTCTCATGTTTTTTTGCTAATAATTTTGAGCTAGGTGACATGATTCGCTCTAAATAACGAATCAAGCGCATGTTCTTTCGAGTACGGCTTGTTTTTTGGTAACGGCTCCATATCAACTCTTCTGTTAGATGTCCCTTTTCCTTCCATTTATCAAATAATGGTGTACAGCTTCTAGGTTGGGATTTTCCAACATTCCAGAGCGCTGCTGTTTGTTTTAATGCTTGATGATCACCCGTTTGAATCAGCGACCAAATATTAAGGCACTGTTCCGAAACTGAGGCAATGGATTTATCGTAATAAGTTCTATACTCATACCATTTTTTTTCTCGAGCAAGTTGTTGCAGCCATTTTTTCAATAGCAGCTGACCTAAATAACTGTTTTTGTATACCTCAAGAAATTCATCAACTTTTTTATAGGGCTTTTTAGGCAATGCAATTAATAGTTCTTGATATTCAAGATAGGGCAGTAGCGGATAATCGCTTAACTGTCGCTTTAGCTTTTCGTAATTTGCAAATTCTTTATTACTGAGATTTTTTCTAGCATCGAGGTAAGCTTGTCTCTGACTGAAAAGCTGTTGGTTATTTGGTGTTGAGATATCGGTATCTTTTTTAGTGATTAAACCTTTAGTTGCCGATTGTGATTGCGTTGATTTTGACACTAATGGTTGAGATGATACTTGTGCCGTTGATTGAGCAATACTTAGGGATGAATGGAATAAAGAGCTAAGTAAAGCTATAACTAAAGTTATAGGTAAAAGCATCGGTGTCCTCATCAAGGACAACTTGATGTTATTGATTTTTCCAATCAAAAATATTTGCATAAAGTATTCGTCTGTATAAATTTTTTGTGTGAGTATTCACCATCAAATAACGACTTGTCACTTTAAAATGAAGTGATTTCTTAGTATTAACGATCAATTAATCGTCAAGTAAAGACTACCATATAAAATGGTTTGTCTTCTCACTTTAGGTTATTAATTTTAAGGATGGGATATTTATCTTATCTGCATGGCTAAGATGATGAATCCATAGTATTGTTCAAAAAATGTTAACAATAGATACATTTAATAAGGATCAATAATGTCTTTTTGGCCAATTATTCTGATTGTTCTAGCAATAGCGATGGCCGTAGGGCCTGTTATGATGATGCAACCAACTACTAGAGACAGACGCTTAGCTGGTTTGAGACAGGATGCCGCACAAGCTGGTTTACACGTCAGAATGTCTGATTATGAAAAGGGTGAGAAAAAAAGACCCGTTGCAGTCTATACCTACCAAGTGAATTTACCTAAAGGTACACCAACTTGGTCTCTGATACGTCGCTCTTATAGCCATGACATACATTTTCATGCTACGTGGGAATGGCGGTCAACCAAAAAAAAAATCAGTAGCGAAAAAGAGGATCAGTTGTTCCAGTTCATCGATAGCCTGCCTAAAGATATTGTTGGCTTAGAGGTTAATGAAATGATGGTGGGTATTTGGTGGCAGGAGAAGTCACCTACGATAACCATTGAAACAATTAAGCAATTATTGCAGCAGTTGGTTGTTATTGCCTCTTAAGTTAGCCTACTTTGATTTGACGAATTGTGGCCATGTCTTGTTGAATCTTTTTAATAGTTTCACTGCTAATATCATGGCTAGTGCTGTCATTGCTCAAGGGTTGATCAGTTGGATTAAATTCATCCTCGGGCATTAGGTGTTTGTCTAATGATTGTCGTCGTCCAAATAAAATATCGGCAAGTTGTTTAATCATTTCTTGTCGGCGCTCGTCTGGGTGATCTGAACCCAATAACTCACCCTGAGCTTTTTTATAAAACGCATTGGCTTTTAACACGTCGCCCCGTGAGAATGCTTTATGTCCTTCGGCAATGTTGCTGATGACAAATATTTGTAAATGAAGCCAATCTAACTGGCGAGTAAAGTCTTGAATCTCTGTTGCAGAAAACTTACCTTCACTATGTTGTCTTTTTAGAATATTTGATGCCTCTTGGAGATAAGCTCTACAGCGTGCAATTTGTGCATCACTATTACATATTCGGTCTAGGTGTCGCGCATTAGAATTATCACTTAAAATATCGGAGCGTATTTTAGCATTAGTGTGGCCAGCTTTAAGGTAGGGTGTTTTAGGCGAAAGCCCTATCATGTATTCATAAAGCTCAATAACATCATCGTTAATAAATGTCGTTATCATCCTATTTTCGCATAATCTATCGAGTACCCTTACGATATCTTCTAGCTGCTCGATTTTAGCTTTTAGGCTTTGTAGTTTTACGCGAGCTCTCCTGTCTTGTTCGACTTTATAATTACTATAAGCAACCACGCACATCGCCAATAAAGCGATAAAGATTAATAATAATAAGCTCGCAAGAGTAGACATGAGTATTTATCGATTTAAATGTTGTAAAAGCTATCTTCCTTAGTGTTATCGACTATATTGATAACTTCTTAAGTGTTAATTACAAGTAGCTAGAACAATAATCTTATAAGCAATGGATAGTTTGACTATTTAAGCTATAAGAATTTAGTTGGGATGTTGGTTTTTCGTGCAAATTGCTGATTCTAAGCCGCAGTCTGTTTAGTTTATCTGTGATCGAAAATCATAAATTACTTGACCGCAGCCTACGGACGTTTTATATATGCCCACCTTAAATATTATTGCTGCGTACGTTTAGTTGATATCTAGTGGGTTTTTAATCGATTCAAGCCCATTGATGTGTAGTAGATACACCCACAAAAATATAAAATTAAAGCATCCAGAGAGCTAAGTATGTCCAAAACGCTTGTCATTGTAGAGTCACCTGCAAAAGCTAAAACTATCAATAAATATTTAGGTAGTGATTTTATTGTTAAGTCGAGCATTGGGCATATTCGCGACCTACCAACGAGTGGGTCTCTTAAAAAGCCTGTCGATTCTAAAGAGCGTGCTCGACAAGCTGCTATTACGCGAAAATTATCGCCGGAAGATAAAATTGTCCATAAGGCTAAAAAATCACGTCTGCAGCTGATTAAAAGAATGGGAATAGACCCCGATAATAATTGGGCAGCACAATATGAAATTCTACCCGGTAAAGAAAAGGTCGTTGATGAGCTCAAAAAATTAGCTGAAACAGCGGATACTATTTATCTTGCGACGGATTTGGATAGAGAGGGAGAGGCGATTGCGTGGCATCTTCAGCAAGCTATCGGCGGTGACGAAAAACGTTATCGTCGTGTTGTCTTTAATGAAATCACTAAAACAGCGATTCAAAAAGCCTTTGAATCTCCAGGTGTTGTAGACCAAAGCCGAGTTGATGCTCAACAAGCAAGACGCTTTTTAGATCGTATTGTCGGTTATATGGTTTCGCCCCTGTTATGGGAAAAAGTAGCGAGAGGCTTATCGGCCGGCCGCGTACAATCTGTGGCTGTGCGTTTGGTTGTAGAGCGCGAACGCGAAATTAGAGCGTTTATTCCCGAAGAGTATTGGGATATTAATGCGCTGTTAAATACCAACAAAAAAGACTCGATTAAATGCGAGGTCAAAAAATATAAAAAAGATGCCTTTAAGCCCGTTAATAGCGACGAAGCTATGTCGGCGGTGGCATCACTTGAAAAGGCGTCTTACAAGGTCTCTAAGCGTGATGATAAGCCAACCTCATCAAAACCTAGTGCCCCTTTTATTACATCGACATTACAGCAAGCGGCGAGTACCCGTTTAAGCTTCGGTGTAAAAAAGACAATGATGATGGCGCAGCGCCTGTACGAAGCCGGCTACATTACTTATATGCGTACTGATTCGACAAATTTAAGCCAAGAAGCGGTTGCCAATTGTAGAGATTATATTGTTGATAGTTATGGTAAGAAATACTTGCCGGCTAATCCTATCAGTTACAGTAGTAAAGAAGGTGCCCAAGAAGCTCACGAAGCTATTCGTCCCTCTAATGTCACTGTTACACCGACTCAACTTAACGGTATGGAACGCGATGCCGAGCGCCTTTATACCTTGATATGGCAGCAATTTGTAGCTTGCCAAATGACCGCTGCCGAGTTTACGAGTACCTCAATTGTTGTCACTGCTGATGAATTTGAACTGAGAACACGTGGGCGCGTTATACGTTTTGATGGATTTATGCGTGTACAACCACCTGGAGGTAAAAAAGAAGAAGATGTATTGCTGCCTGATTTAAAGGTAGGCGATGTCTTAGATCTTGCCAAACTTGATCCAAAGCAACATTTTACTAAACCTACTGCACGCTTTACCGAGGCAAGTTTGGTAAAAGAGCTGGAAAAACGTGGAATCGGGCGGCCTTCTACTTATGCCTCCATTATTTCTACGATTCAGGATAGAGGTTATGTTCACGTTGAAAGCCGTCGCTTTTATGCTGAAAAAATAGGCGATATCGTTACCGATCGACTTGTAGAAAACTTTACTGAGTTAATGGATTATAGCTTTACAGCAAAAATGGAAGCTTTTCTAGATGATGTTGCCGATGATAAATTAAAGTGGAATGAGCTGTTAAATCAATTTTATCAAGATTTTTCCGAGAAGCTATCGATAGCCCATCATCCAGATGATGGCATGCGCGGTAATTCGCCCACAGAAACTAATATCAAGTGCACAAGTTGTGGTCGTCATATGCAGATACGAACCGGCACTACGGGTGTGTTTCTGGGATGCTCCGGTTATGCGCTTCCGCCTAAAGAACGCTGTAAAACGACAATGAATCTTGTCTCAGATGATGACGTGGTTAGCACCGATTACGATGAAGAGGCAGAGGTGCAAAAGTTGCGCAATAAAAAGCGTTGTGGTATCTGCAATACTGCTATGGATGGTTATTTAGTTGATGAAAAAACTAAATTACATATTTGTGGTAACAATCCCGATTGCGAAGGCTACGATATTGAGGAAGGTAGCTATAAAATTAAAGGCTACGATGGGCCCATTATTGAGTGTGATAAATGCTCAAATGAAATGCAATTAAAAACAGGACGTTTTGGTAAGTATTTTGGCTGTACAAATGAGGTGTGTAAAAATACGCGTAAGTTATTGCGCAGTGGTGAAGCTGCTCCACCTAAGATGGATCCTGTACCCATGCCTGAGTTGCAGTGCATAAAAGTTGATGATACTTATATATTGCGTGATGGTGCCAGTGGATTATTTTTAGCGGCCAGTCAATTTCCAAAGAATCGAGAGACGAGAGCCCCATTAGTAGCAGAAATATTACCGCATAAAGAAGAAATCGATCCAAAATATAATTTTTTGTTTAGTGCACCCATTGCAGACGAAGATGGTATTCCTACTTTAATTCGATTTAGTCGAAAAACCCAAGAGCAATATGTTCAGTCAGAAGTCGATGGTAAGGCAACAGGTTGGAAAGCATATTATGATAATGGTAAATGGGTGGTCTCTGCTAAGCCTTTGAAAAAACCCGCTAAAAAGGCTGCCGTCAAAAAAGTTAAGAAAGTCACCAAAAAAGTCACTAAGAAAACATCATGATCAGTTGTGCTATAAAAATAGTATGATTGTTTTAGTGCGAGTGTTTTAGAGGTATTGTATTAATGCAGAAAGATTACTCGTATTATGCGCAAGTGAATAGACGCTTAGCGTCTACGCAGTTTCTTATTTCGAGCTATGAGCAACACCAAAAAAAATCACTAGAACTCACAGAGCATCAAGCCTATGTAGATTCGATTTTATTGCAGCTATATTGTGGATTTTTTTCTTATTGTAATGAATTGTTGAGTCATCATGGAAAATCTATTTTAAAGTCAGATTCTTTTAAATTAACCGTTTTTTTCGATGAAAAAAAATACCAAGGCGTCTCAGAATTTAATGAATTAAGCGTACTTTATGATCAAAGAAATAGTGGTTTATTGCAATTGTGCAGATCATTTGAGGGTCTAATGTCTGTGGGCTCAAAAGAAGAGCAAGAAGAAAATCGGAAGCAACGTGAAAGACAGGCAGCTATGGCTAATTCTGCTCTAGAGACCTCGGTTCATAAAGTTAATCTTATTTCTATCGATGTTGTTAATATTGATATCGATGCTGATGATTCATCAGATGTCGATCTATCCGATGTAAAAATCATAAAAAATTTACTCGATACTCTTCAAGAGCTGATTGATAGACAGCGAGAGTATTTGTTAGAATATTAATAGGTACTTAGAATATAAAAAATTAAATAGTATTAAGTGAACGCGCCAAAATACCAACACATTTACCTTGCCTTGCTGCCGCTTCAAATTGAGTAATGTCGTCTTTAGTGACACTTGCAATATCGGCAATTACGGTATGGCTATTACCTGTGTTAAGCGCCTCCCAGATCACCCAACGATTGTCTTCTACGGCTCGCCTATGAATAATACGAATATGAGCATTGTTACTACCAAAAGAATCGAGTTGATGCTTGCTTGGTTTACGATCGGTAATCCAAGTTACCCAACGCTTTGAATTATTCTGTAATAATGTATTTTCCTGTTGCTTGCTTAGAGAAGCGACCAATGGAAATAAAATATGATTGCTATTTTGGCCTTGAGGAATAATAACTTCAGTCATTCGGCTTTTAATAAAGCCTTGGATCTTATTGTTTAAATCGATCTTTGAATCTGTATTTTTTCTTAAAGTATTCATACTTATCTCTCTTGAATACATCCTTGTTTTCTGGTTTGTCGAGTAATAAAAAGTCCACTCTTAATAAGGCTAGTCCTAAAATTTAGGCTGGGTAGCTCATCTCTAAACGTATGGCAATTGATTAGTGTTGTCTTAGTACACCAACACTCAACCCTTCGATTGCAAAGACTTCGTGCTCTAAATTTACAATGATGGGTTCGTAATCTTTATTTTCGGCTATTAATTGCACGATATTACTATTTTTATCTTGCTGAAATCGTTTTACCGTAACTTCTTCGCCAATCCGAGCAACAACTATTTGTCCGTTATGCACTTCTGTTGTTTGATGTACGGCCAGCAGGTCACCATCAAAAATACCAACATCTATCATGCTCTCGCCATGTACTGTTAAAAAATAATCTGCGGCTGGCGAAAAGAAATTAGGTTTTAATTCACAATAGTTTTCGATATGTTCCTCGGCAAGAATAGGGCTGCCTGCTGCAACACGACCAACAATAGGAATACCTATATGTTCGGGCGCTGGGATACGTATGCCTCTAGAGGCGCCTGGAACAATCTCGATAAAACCTTTGCGGGCTAGTGCGCGCAGATGCTCTTCTGCAGCATTAGCTGATTTAAAGCCCAATTGTTTGGCAATATCGGCGCGAGTAGGTGGATAACCTGTCTCGCTAATGTGGTCTTTGATCAGATTGAGCACTTGTTCTTGCCGCGTGGTTAATTTGATCATCGTTTTAATCCTTTAATAAGCTAAGTTGGTTAGAATGTATTGTCTTAAACAGTTATATTTTCGTTATCGTCTTTAGTTAAATACAGTGTTTATTTATACAGTAAGTGGTTATTTATACAGTAGTTGTAAATTGGATGCAAATTTAATTATCTAAGTGAATAGTCGTTAATTACTTTTTAAGTCTTGACGGTGTTTGTATATCCTATGTATTGTCGCCAAGTCGATTTGGCAAGTTACCGATTTTTTTAGTTTTTTACCAAAGCTGAACCTATAAAATATAAATGCAAGGAATTAAAATGCCTCTAGGCCCTGTCATGCTTGATCTTGTCGGCACTATTTTACAAGACGACGAAAAAGTAATGCTTTCGAATCCGCTCGTGGGTGGGGTGATTTATTTTGCTAGAAATTACCAATCGCCCGCACAAATTAAATCATTAAGTGATGCTATTCGAGATGTTCGCCCTGAATTGCTAATTGCTGTTGATCAAGAAGGTGGTCGTGTACAGCGTTTTATTGAAGGCTTTACCCGCTTACCGGCCATGCAAAAATTTTTACCGCTTTATCGTAAAAATGCTGAGGCATGTTTGGGTATGGTTAAAGACTGTGGTTGGTTAATGGCAAGTGAGCTATTAGCTGTGGGTGTAGATTTTAGTTTTGCACCAGTTTTAGATGTTGATGACAGCGGCTGCGATGTTATCGCTAATCGTTCATTCTCACCAGATCCGCAGGAGGTATGCGCTTTAGCTTCTGCTTGGATGTCGGGCATGCACGAGGCAGGTATGGCGACAACGGGTAAACATTTTCCAGGGCATGGAAGTGTCACATCTGACAGTCATTTAACGCAACCCGTGGACACTAGAGAATTTGTCGATATTGCCAGGCATGATTTAATTCCTTTTGTGGAGTTATTTGCTAGTCTCGATGCGGTAATGCCCGCGCATATTTTGTTTTCTAGTGTGGATGCTATGCATACGGTTGGTTTTTCGTCTTATTGGTTGCAAACAATTCTACGTAAAGATTTAGGCTTCGAAGGCGTTATCTTCAGCGATGATTTATCGATGAAGGGCGCAGCGTCAGTTGGTGGCTACGTAGCACGGGCTGAACATGCGTTAGCTGCAGGCTGTG
>CAXMPB010000211.1:0-2431 GCA_964195035.1 Cellvibrionaceae bacterium
AATTAGAAGGATATTTATGAAAATCGCCATCTTAGGGGCGGGTATTGTTGGTATTACTAGCGCCTATATGCTGGCTAAGCGGGGGCATCAAGTCCTATTGATCGATAAGGGTGAGCCCGGCCAAGGTGGGAGTTTCGCCAATGGTGGGCAGCTTTCATATAATTACTCCACGCCGATCGCTAATCCTAGTGTTTTTACGCAATTGCCTAAAATAATACTAGGCCTTGATCCTGCTTTTAGAGTTTATCCAAGCTTAGATCTTGATTTTTATCGTTGGGGTTTAAAGTTTTTATCCGCGTGCTCTCCCGCACAAGTTGCCACGTCAAAAAAAGCAATGTTGGCACTAGGGAGACATACAAAAATTGAATTAGCTGAGATTCTCCACACTATAGGCGATGAGTTGGATTTTGGTTTTGATTATCAAGGCCGTGCGGGTAAGTTAAATGTCTACTCCGATGAGGCTGCATTAATGCAAGCCTCCAAAAATAATCATTGTGTTTTATGGGATCGTGCTGAGTTAATTAAAAAAATGCCTGCGTTAGAAAACAATAAAAATATTGTGGGTGGATTGTGGGATCAAGAAGAAGATTCAGGCGATTGTTATAAGCTTTGTCAGAGTTTAGTTAACTACATGCAAAAAAACTTAAAAGTAGAGTTGTTAAGTCATCACAAGATTACAGCTATTCATCATGATGGTGAAAAAATCACTTCTTTGTCTACGGACAAATCTGTCAATAAAACTATCAGTGAAAACGATAAACATCCTAAACAGTCTACAGAGGCAATATCAATAAATGCCGATGCCTACGTAAATTGCTTGGGCCCACAAAGTACTAAGTTATTGAAAAGTATTAACATTCATTTACCTATATACCCTATGAAAGGTTATAGCGTTACGGTGCCTGCAACAAAAGATTGCCCCTTTGTCTCTATAACCGATGTTAAAAATAGGGTGGTGTTTTGTAAGCTGGGTGACCGTCTGCGCGTTGCCGGCTTTGCCGAATTTTCGGGCTATAGCGCTACCATAAAGCCAGGGCGAATTGAGTCAATGCTCGCAAGCGCAAAAGCAATTATGCCAACCATTGGCGATTACGATACGGTATTCGATCAGTGGTGTGGCTTGCGCCCAGCACCCCCCGATAGCTTGCCAGTCGTTGGTGCAACACAGTATGAAAATTTATTTTTAAATACAGGTCATGGTATGTTGGGTTGGTCGCATGCACTGGCGACAGCTACCTTGCTCAGTAATATGATTGATAAAACTCCCCAACCCTTTGCTGCGAGCTTTTATTCACCTAAGCGCTTTTAAGCTGTTGTTTTAACTGTTTAGTGTCGAATGCCATCATAAATATTATACGCTCTAACCCAGAAGGCAAAAGACTTAATAGCGTTAGTAAAAAGCCACGTCAAATCAATGAACAAAGCTGATAATATCAATAAAAGCTAGAAAGCTGTCTTTATATACAGTATATTCATACCTATGCGCTTATATATTGCTGAAAAACCAAGCCTTGGCCGTGCGATTGCCGATGTATTGCCCAAGCCTCATAAAAAAGCAGAGGGCTGTATTTATGTGGGTAATGGCGATTGCGTTAGCTGGTGTGTTGGTCACCTCTTAGAGCAGGCTGAACCCGATGCATATGATCCAGCTTTTAAAAAATGGCAGTTTGAGCATTTACCGATTATTCCGTCGCAGTGGTTACTTAAGCCAAAGCCGGCTACCAAAAAGCAATTATCGGTTTTAAAAAAGCTTGTAAAAGAGGCTGACGAACTTATACACGCAGGAGATCCTGATCGTGAAGGGCAGTTGTTAGTTGATCAAGTGTTTGAATATTTAAAGGTAGGCGCGCGAAAGCGAGATAATATACAACGCTGCTTAATAAGCGATTTAAATGCGCCTGCGGTTAAACGTGCGCTGGCACAGTTGCGGTCTAACAAAGAATTCGTGCCGCTATCGGCTTCTGCTTTAGCGCGCTCTCGTGCCGATTGGCTTTACGGTATTAATATGACTCGTGCCTATACCATACAGGGCCGTAAAGTCGGTTTTAATGGCATGTTATCCGTCGGCCGGGTGCAGACACCATTATTAGGTCTAGTGGCTAAGCGTGATGACACGATTGCACATTTTATCGCTAAACCTTTTTACCAAGTGCTAGCTCATATTAAAGCTAATGGGGGTGAGCAGTTTGTGGCAAAGTGGCAGCCAAGTGAGGCTTGTCAGCCCTTTCAAGATGAAGATGGGCGTGTAATCTCTAAAGCCTTGGCAGTAAAAGTGGTAGAGAGCATTACCGGCCAGCCCGCAGCCGTTACCGATACTAATAAGAAAGATAAAAAGCAGCCACCGCCGTTGCCATTTAATTTATCAACGCTACAAATAGATGCCGCAAAACGTTTTGGCTTAAGTGCTAAGCAAGTACTAGATACTTGCCAA
>CAXMPB010000212.1:0-3868 GCA_964195035.1 Cellvibrionaceae bacterium
CAGATCAATCATAGACTTTATAACTTTATAACTTTATCACTTTTCTTACCCCTGTTAAGCAGAAAGCTTTTATCTATTTTTAATTCATTGACCGGTAGCATGGTCAAATAGGAAAACGATGAGTAGCCTGTCCCGAAGTCATCTATCGATACTGAAAAACCTTTTTCGGTTAGCTGGTTCAAAATTTGGATCGCCTGCTCAGGTTTCGCCATCGCAGTAGATTCAGTAACTTCAAGGTTTATATTACTAGGCGATATTGCAGACATTCGACAGATGTTTTCTAGTATATCGGGTATTTCAGGCTGGCCAAATACACGGCCCGATAGATTGATAGAAATCGATAGTGAGCTATCGTCCTGGCAATACAATTTGCACTGTTTACAAGCTTGCTGAAAAACCCATTTAGTCAATTCATGAATGCTGCCATTACGCTCACAAATAGGAATAAACTCGACGGGAGAAATTAGCCCTAGGGTAGGGTGTTGCCATCGAACCAATGCTTCTATCTTGTTGGTGCGCTTGGATTTGATATCAAATATTGGTTGATATAGCAGAAATAACTGGTCGTCTTCGATAGCCTTATTAAAGTCTTGGCTCAATTTTAACTTGCGTCTCAATCTCGAGTCTTCTTCAGGGCTGTAGAGCGCGTAGCTAATGCCAGCATTTTTTGCCTGATACATAGCCATATCGGCATTCTTAACTAGCGAGTCTGCTTCCTCTCCATGTTCAGGGTAGATAGCAGCTCCAACATTGGCGCTTATTAGAATACTCACAATTTCTGTATCATCGAAGATAATAGGGTCTTCGAGTGCCCTAAGCAATTTTCGAACGATTAACTCACCATCACACTCATTGTCGAGAGTAAACAAGGCGTAAAACTCATCTCCTCCCATTCGAGCTAAGGTGTCGGTGCTGCGCAAAATACCAGATAGACGACGAGCGACTTCGACAAGTATCAAATCTCCAATTTGGTGACCATAATTATCGTTGATGGCCTTAAATCTTGTTAGATCGATGCTAGCAACAACAAATCGCTTGTTATTACGCTGCCCTGTCTTAAGCAACTGCTCGAGACGATCCTGAAACAATGTACGATTGGGCAGTGAAGTCAATGTATCGTGAAGTGCTAAATGTCTCAGTTCTTCATTGGCTTTAGAAAGAGATTGCGTGCGTTCTAGAACTCGTTCTTCTAGCTTGAGCTTTTGTGATTCAATAATCTCCATTTTCTCGACAATAGCAATGCGCATCTGATCAAAGTTAGTCGCTAATAAATAGAGTTCATCTTCGTGTTTAGCCGCTACTAAATTGTCGAGTGTCTTTGAGCTAGCGAGTGTTTCAGGCTTGTCTGGATTTAATGCGATGGCGGCATTGGCTAATGCGTCTAATGGCTTAGCAATAAAGCGGTTAACAAAATACAAAAAGAACAACCACAAAGCGGCGGTCTTTATTAACGAGCTGATGATGATTAAAATAAAACTATATTTAACACGATCAATTATCGTGTTGACATCTGTGTATATGTGACCGTAACCAATGAGAGTTATAGAGCCATTTTCTTCATCCTGGCGTGCGATAGGAAATGTATACTCAATTAACGTTTGACGAACTGCCGAGCCACTATGCATCAACTTGATCTTTTTCATACCAGGGCTTTTTAGATTTTCACTCGAAAAAACCTGGCTATCTTCAGCCACAACATCACCGATAGACGCTAAAAGCTGTTTGCGTTCATCCATAATTTTGATGCCTGAGACGGTATCAATTTCTGTCATTCCAAAAAGTGTAACCTCGAGTTGAGGCGTATCAAATGACCATATCGAATTTACTAAGCTGTTTTTGAATGTCTTCTCAAGATCATAGATCTGACTAAATACATCGCTTTTTACGTGGCGATACTCAGAAACTAACTGAATGCCAGTAACGACCAGTGCAACAATCAGGTAACAACCAAAAACATAACGCAGTAAGCGAAGACCAATACCATTTTTATATTTAATCATTAGTAGGTTTTAGACCATATTTAGTTTGTAGCTGCGCTAAGGTGCCATCATTGATTAGCTCATCGAGTGCTTTACGCATGGGCTCAAGGATTCTCTCATCGGTCGACTTGTGAAAGGCGTAACCCATATACGATGCTTGTAATACAAAGATTATTTCAAATTCTTCGGGGTTAATATTCACAGTGTTAAATAAAATTTGTGTTGTCGCATGGGCATAAGCCACAGCGTCGATTCGGCCAGAGGCTAGTTTCTTCACCATGCTTAGGCCAGAGTTTAGTCGGTCGATGGCGTGCGGCTTTACGCCCCGGCTAATCAACAATTGCTCGCCTATATCGTCACGTACTACACCTATTTCGAGTTGGTTTAAATCTTCTATAGACCTAACAGAAAGCTGGCTAGATTTTGCTGCGATAACAGCGACAACATTAGGTGCAATTGGCCCCACAAACTTCATCTTCGCCACTCGCTCAGTTGTGTAGGTGGTCGAAAATAAGACTGTTCCATGATCATTCAAAACATTGTGGTAGCCACGAGCCCAAGGGTAAATTTTGAAATTTATATTTTCGCTAGAAACCCCTAGTTTGGCAAAAATGAGTGATAAAGTTTCTACCGCCATACCTGATATCTCGCCTGTTTTGGGATCTCGGTAGTTAAAGGGCGGATACTCTTCAGTGATCCAGTTTAAACTTTCGAGCACGCGAGCTAATTGCTTAGGGTCAGTTAAGTGATCGTCAGCAATCACCGAGGCGCTAATCATCATCCACAGTAGAAGCACTGCTACAAATCGCTCTATCGGGGTTTTCTGTGGGTGAGGCCAACGCATGTTGAAAATCTCTTTAAAGCCCTAACATACTTGGCTTCGTATAAATACAATAAGATACTGTAACACTTAAACTGTAGTCCAATTTCGCGACAAATGGGGAAAGTAGACGTCAGCACTAAACTATCCAAATGTTATCCCTGTATGGAAGTAAAGTACACTCTACAATACGCCGTCTATCGCTTGATACAAATAACCGCTGTTGCTATAAATATCATATGCCTTGACGATAAAAACCAAGGTAAGTGCCCCAGTTTAGACAATCGATCTTAGGCGCTAATGTTGTTGGTAAGTTTTGGGGTCCACAGTAATTAAGGTTGAGAGCTTAAAGCATTGTACCCGCGTTAACTTTTCACTAAGTCGCCTTGCAAGCGAACTTGGTGTTTAAGATCTTGATATTGACAATACTGAAATCATATTCGAGAATCGATGTTCTAGGGCCTGTATTAATTAAAACCGCTAGTGGACTAAAACTCATGTTAATTCGTTATTTATTATTATTTTTTTTCATTCTTTCGGGTGTTGCGCAGAGCGCTTTCGCCAGTAAAAATAACGATTCTATTATAGATAAGTTGAACGAAATTGATGCTAATGTTTTATTGATGCGTCATGCAATTGCTCCTGGTTTCGGCGATCCCGATAATTTTTTTATCAACCAATGCGCTACGCAACGCAACCTAGATGCTGTTGGTCGACATCAGGCGGTCTCGCTGGGGCAGCGATTAAAGCAGTCGGGCATCGTGATTGATAAAGTATACTCAAGCTACTGGTGTCGCTGCCTTGAAACCGCCAAACTTCTTAAGCTTGGCGTGGTTGAAAGTCTTGCAGGACTCAATTCATTTTTTGAAGGACATGTGGACCGCGATCAAACACTACATCTATTGCAAAAAAAGTTTGCAGATCTCGATCAAAGCAGCTTAACATTAATGGTAACGCATCAAGTGGTTATAGAAGCTGTAACCAAAATGAGCGTCTCATCGGGATCTTTCGTTGCTTATAATTCACTAACGGGCGAAGCAGCTCGTATCATCATTGAATAGTCAAGATC
>CAXMPB010000213.1:0-3777 GCA_964195035.1 Cellvibrionaceae bacterium
ATCTTTATTACTTGATATTTAAGTGAAATTGTCGATATGGCGCTAACTAGTATGATCCTTTATTGCCGAGAAGCATTACGAAATACTTAGGCCGACAATACGAGATCGAGGAGATGAGCGGAATCGGAAAGATGGCACGAATAGAGAGAGCTCAACCCATGAACCTTATGACGCCCCAGCATAGATTCGTAAGGGCGTGAATATAGATTTATAGAGTTAGGGTTCCCTTGCGAATGACACCGAGTGTGAGTACCCCCGTGCAGAGGACGAGGATAGCTGGCTCAGTGCTTTCTTCATGCTGATCGCTGGTTGCATACTTTTCTTGTAAGCCTGCATTTACTATAGGCCAGCTTCATTAAATCGTTAGCCTCTAGGCTCTTTGATGGGTATTAAGGGTAAGTTCATTTGACTGGAATAATTAAAAGCCAGATTTACCCGTGGTCACCATTTGGTCACCGTTTGGTCACCGAGCTAAAAATGAAGAATTGTGACCATTTAAGCGTTAGGTCAGAATTGTTGAAATGGTCCGCCCTTCAGGATTCGAACCTGAGACCTGCCCCTTAGGAGGGGGCCACTCTATCCAGCTGAGCTAAGGGCGGATGATTAGATTGTACTAAATTTTGACCTATCCCTTCAGTGCCCATTTTGCCCATGACCTAAACCTTAGGAGGGGGCCACTCTATCCAGCTGAGCTAAGGGCGGTGTATTTGAGAAAAATGTTATTCTAACAAATAATATAAACCTTTGGAGAGAATGTTTGTCTGTAGTTAGGTATTTTTTGGAGATGTTATGCTAGATACAAAGCCATTATTGTTAAAAACTGATTTTCCGTCAATTACTAGGGCGTCAGTCCAAACACTTCAGCTTAATTTAGGTTATTTATGTAATTTAAGTTGTACTCATTGCCATGTTAATGCGGGGCCTAAGCGCACCGAGCTAATGGATAAGGCGACTATTGATAGTGTACTTGCCTACATCGATAAGCATAATATCAAGTCATTGGATCTTACCGGTGGCGCACCAGAGATGAACCCACATTTTTGTTATCTTGTGGAGCAAGCCACTAAACGCAATGTTAGCGTGATAGATCGCTGTAATTTAACAATATTACTTGAGCCTGGATACGAGTATTTAGCCGAATTTTTAGTCAAATATAAGGTTATCATTACGGCCTCGTTACCTTGTTATGCAGAGCAAAATGTTGATAAGCAACGCGGCAAGGGCGTCTTTAAAGAATCTATTGTAGCTTTGCAACGACTCAATGCATTAGGTTATGGAACCGATCCTTCTTTAGAGCTAAATTTAGTGTACAACCCCGATGGCATTTGCCTACCGCCTAATCAGGTCACGCTTGAAGCCGATTATAAAACCAATTTATGGGCCGACTATAATATTGTATTTCATCAGCTTTTTACGATTACTAATATGCCTATTAGTCGTTTTGGTGGCATGTTGTTATCAAAAGGTTTGTACGATGAATATGTACAGATATTAAAAGATAATTTTTCTCAAAATAATTTAGACAGTGTCATGTGTAAAACATTATTGAGTATTGATTGGCAGGGTTATGTCTACGATTGCGACTTTAATCAAATGCTCGACATGCCTCTTCACTATGCTCAATACGACGTTCAAGAATCTCTTGGTGTCATAAGTAGCGATAAGAAGCGCTGGCATATCGCCGAACTAGTTGAGGCAACCTTAGACGACGGCGCCATTATGATTGGCGAGCATTGTTATGGTTGTACGGCAGGTCAGGGTAGTAGTTGTGGTGGCGCTTTAGATTAGCTAATTAATTCTGTTAAAAAGACGTAGGTTAGATAATAAAAAATGATGCTTAGTATTATTATTCCTGTGCTCAACGAAGCCGAATCTATCGGCAAACACTTGCAGCAATTAACAACACTAATTAGCGGACAGGCTGAAATTATTGTTGTCGATGGCGGTAGTAGGGATAATACGCTTGATATTGTTAGCCAATACGACGTTAAGATTATCAATAGTGCCAGTGGGCGCGCTAGGCAAATGAATGCGGGCGCTGTTGTTGCAACGGGCGATACTCTATTGTTTTTGCATGCTGATACGATTCTCCCAACGATGGTTCCGGATATGTTTCTCAATATACTTCCGAACCTAGTGCCCACTATATGTCAGTGGGGGTTTTTTAAGGTAAGGCTTAGTGGGCAACACTGGATGTATCGGCTGATTGAATCGATGATTAATTTGCGTTCGAGTTTAACGAGTGTTGCTACGGGTGATCAGTGTATTTTTGTTGCCCGTGATCTTTTTGAAAAACTACATGGCTATAAAGATATTCCTTTAATGGAAGATGTCGAGCTGAGTAAACGTTTAAAGTTACTTTATAAGCCTCATATTATTAAACAAGCGGTAACTACATCATCTAGGCGCTGGGAACACAACGGTATCGTCGCAACAATAATACTTATGTGGCGCATACGTTTTTTATACTTTATGGGTGTGTCGTCAAAACAACTAGCAAAACTTTACGTATCGTAATTAGCACGTTAAAAATAAGAGTCATAAATAGAGCTTTTTAATTTAAGCCATCTGTTCAACCATCTACCTAACTGTAAAGTACTTTCAGGTCATTATTTATCGATACTCCAAATAAGCATTATGTGTATCCCCAGTATCGGCTATTAGTCTTTGCTAAATCACCCGTATTAGGAGCCGCAAAAACTCGCTTGCAACCACTGCTGCCAAAAGAATTTTCATTGGCATTACATTGTCAGTTGCTTAAAACTGTTTTAACGCAATGGAGTGAGTCAGCCATTTGTCCAATAGATTGTTGGATTGCTGGTGATGAAAATACTTTTAGAGAAAAAATCATGAACGATGACTTGCCAACTGTTCAAGCATTGCCTTTATATCACCAAAAAGGGTGTGATCTTGGTGAGCGCCTTGCTCATGCAATAAAGGCTTCGTTCACAGATAGTAGTCATTCTAAAACAACAGCAGGAGTTTTTGTTGTGGGTACTGATTGCCCATCTCTAAGTGCACAATACCTACAAACTGCTTGTTCGATGCTTGAACAATACGATGCGGTCATTGGCCCTGCGGATGACGGCGGTTATGTTTTATTAGGTCTTAAAATACCGAACGCAGGATTATTTAAAGATATTGAGTGGGGTGGAAGTTCTGTTTTTGAAGCGACACTTTCGAGATTGCTTAAATTCAATTTGAGTTATTACGAATTGCCCTCACTGTCGGATATTGATCATCCGCAAGATTTAGTAAAGTTAAAAGGGCACGCAGCATTTAGTGGCTTGTTAGCTCAAGCGGAGCAACTTCTTACGACTAAGTAGTTACTAAGTAGGTACTAAGTAAGCACTAAGTAATTATCGTCACTTTCATGTACAGGTTAAATTACAGCGTAAGAGAGGTGCCCTGGGCTAGGCGAGAATGCGGACGGCTGTTGTTGTTAACGCATTTAAGGTTCGCCTTGGGCCCAGAACACGATGTATGTGGGGAGCCCTTTAATGTTAAGGGATGTTTTGGCAAAAAAACTCTTTTATCGCTGCCGGGCGACCCCGGCACCTTTAATTAGGCCTGAGTTAACATGCCAGAATAATTATTCGAACGCTTAGTACCCTTTGCATCATAAATATCGGCTTGCAGTGTATTGCCGCGCATGAGATGTAATAATTTATTATGGGATTGAATGCCACGATTAATTAATTTTCCGTTGACATTATTGATGCTTTTGCAGTGTTCTATTGTCGTCTTCACTTCTTGCCAGGTTTGTTTCACGCTGTC
>CAXMPB010000214.1:0-4631 GCA_964195035.1 Cellvibrionaceae bacterium
GATGATTGGAACGGGCTCGTATCCACGTTGTCCCGATAATATCGCCATTGATCACGAACACATCTACGATAGTGACTCTATTCTGTCCATGCTTTATCTACCCAAGAGCTTAATTGTATTGGGCGGCGGTGTGATTGCGAGTGAATATGCGTCTATATTTCAGGCACTAGATGTCAAGGTTACGATGATCGATAAATATCCAACACCACTGGGGTTTCTCGATACTGATTTAACCGACAAATTCGTACACGCCTTTGAAGCTATGGGTGGAACTTGGCAAGGTAACAGCATCGTCAAGAGCGCTCACTGGAACAACAAAAATGTGGTAGTTGAACTCGACGATGGCAGTATAATTGAAGGTGAAAAGTTACTTTGTGCAGCAGGCCGCTTAGCGAATGTTGGCGGACTAAAATTAGATAATATTGGACTCTCGTTAAATAGTAGAGGCTTAATATCCGTTGATGAACATATACAAACCGAAATACCCTCAGTCTATGCCGCAGGCGACGTAATTGGGCCGCCAGCATTGGCATCAACGGCTATGGAGCAAGGCCGGCGTGCAATGGGTAATGCTTATGATTTATCCTTTGGTAAAATGAGCCATTTGATCCCAACGGGTATTTATGGGATTCCTGAACTGTCTGCGGTGGGCTTATCTGAAGCTGCTGCACGCGAGCAATTTGGAGATGTCATTATTGGCAAAGCCTTATTTGAAGAGATTGCACGAGGACAAATATCAGGCATTCAAGATGGGATGTTAAAAATTGTCTGTGACCCTGCAGGCGAATCTATACTAGGCGTAATGATTGTTGGTGAAGGTGCGACGGAATTAATTCATATTGGTCAGATGGCAATGCTCTCTAACGCACATGTTGATATTTTTGTCGAAAGTATTTTTAACTTTCCAACACTGGCCGAAGCTTATCGGGTTGCTGCACTATCGATTATTGGTCAACGCCACCAAAACCAAGCTAAATATTAATGTAAAGGATCAATAGACTACATTAATTGCTAGCGGTTTTTTGTCCCCGCATATTTTGTACTAGCCTATTATAGACTAGTATCATTTTTGCTCTAGTGCCCACTGATAAAGATCGCGTTTATTAAGCCCCGTTAATTTAGCGCAAATAGCGGCGGCTTTTTTAATGGGTAACTCTTCTAACAATGCCTTCATCATGGTGATGACAGACTCATCTATCGATACAAACTCATCGGATTTTTTATAACCGCTCACAATGACTACAAATTCGCCACGCTGTTGATTAGCGTCTGCTGTAATGGTGTCGACAAGTGCTTGTAATGATCCGTCTAGAACGGTCTCAAAGGTTTTAGTTAACTCTCTTGCAACTACCGCTATTCTGTCGCCACCTAAGATGTCTTTCATATCGGTAATGGACTGCAGAATTCGATGACTGGACTCATAAAAAATAAGCGTTCTCTCTTCTCGAACCAAAGCTGTTAAATATTGACACCGCGCCGTCTTTTTAGAGGGCATAAAACCTTCAAAGACAAATCGATCGGACGGCAAGCCCGCCACAGAAAGCGCTGTTACTATGGCACATACCCCAGGTATAGGCACAACGTTAATGCCTTGCTGGCGTACTGTTTTCACTAATTGATAGCCCGGATCAGAAATCAACGGTGTGCCCGCATCGGAGATTAAAGCAATGGATTTACCGTTAACTAGTAATTGGGTAATTTTTTCTAAGCGCCTAACATCACTATGCTCGTGATAGGCCATCATCGGTGTTGTAATACTAAAATGTTGTAATAAGCGAGCGCTATGACGGGTATCTTCGGCGGCAATAAAATCAACGCTTTTTAGTGTCGATATGGCTCTTTGGGTAATATCATCGAGATTACCAATAGGTGTTGCGACAATATAGAGCTCACCTGCTTGTTGATCTATCATACTTCTTTCTCAAAAATCTAACGATTATTATTCGTGCGCAATACGATGTACTAAAATATAGGTCGCTATGTATTATGCTTGTATGTATTTATAATGCTATTTTGGCACGCCTAGGTATTTATTGATAATTTATCTCGCTTGCCTTAAAACTGCATTTTTATTTGTCGCCTTTCTATCAATCGCTTATAGTTTTCAATAGGTTTACACAAAATCTGACTAGCTTCACGTATAATGATTCTCTAGTGCTTATCAGAAGCTATCAATACCTATTATCTGCGTTTAAGTGGTCATCCTATGTTTGATTTAAAGCCTTTAAAACAAGTTATCAGCCCAATGACCAGGCACTGCTGTCTTATTGGACTTATATTACTCATATCGGCTTGTGGTAATAACCCCACCAAATCTCAATCACCTGCCCTTACCGCTAAAGCTCTAGACCAAGAAATCAATCAGATTGAGCAGCAAAATACGCCCGCGGGTGCTTATCGCTTAATTGAAATTGCAGAGGAACTAAGACAACTTGGTAATACAGAAAAAGCGCTTGATGTAATTCGTAGAGTCAATGAAGACAATTTACCCGACGTTCAATACATAAGCTATGTTACTGTTGCGAGTAACATTTTTAGTGACGATCAATCTATTTTTCAGTCGAGTGAATTACTCAGCAACAATCGGCTGCAAGGGCTCTGGGATCAATTAACCTTAGAGCAGCAGCAGCAATTTCATCGTCAACGTGCAGAGACTTATAATCAGATAGGTGATCTTGAAGCCAGTATCAATGAAAGAATTGCTCTCGATAGCATTCTTGTCGATCAATTGGATTTAATGGAAAACCACGAAGCACTTTGGCAGAATATTGTGCAATTACCGATACAAGTTTTAAGCAGTGTAGACACGAGCCAAGACCCTATTACTCAAGGCTGGTACAAGTTAGCGAGTATTAGCAAACAAAATGAGACAAATTTAGAGGCAAAACGCGTTTCAATTAATAGTTGGGTACGTTTGAATCCCGTACATCCCGCAGCACTTGAACTACCCCTAGATTTACAGTTGCTGAACACACTGATTGCCCAGCGACCTAAAAAAATTGGTTTGTTACTCCCTGTTAGCGGCAAGTTGGCCTTAGCAGGTAAAACAATAAGAAATGGGTTTTTAGCAGCTTACTTTAATCAAGACTCGAAATATCGCCCAGAAATTATTCTTTACGATACAAGCCTTGAGCCAATCAACACAATATATGACCAAGCTGTCAACGATGGTGTTGAACTTATTGTTGGACCATTACAAAAAAATAAAGTGGCTGAACTACAGCAACGTCAAGAGCGTCTAGTTACCACCTTGGCACTTAACTATATTAGTACCCCCAGTAAACCGGAGATCGATAAACTCACTGACGACCAAGTCAATAACGATGAGTTGGCTGCTAACAATTTATCCGATAATGTTTTATCTCAAGACATTATCACTCAAAATAGTGATGCAGAAAATAACACCGCAAATATAAATCTACCAGGCCTAGATAGCCAAGCACTTGAATCGACGCTCTCTACACCTGAACTAGAGTTACCCTTTTATCAATTTGGTTTATCACTTGATGATGAAGCCTTACAAGCTGCTAATCGTGCATGGCTAGAAGGTCACCGCTATGTCATGATTATTGCCTCTAAAGCAGATTGGAGCCAACGCGCTGCCGAGGCATTTACCAAACGCTGGAAAGAGCTTGGTGGCAGTATCGTTGTAAATAGAGAATTAAATTCAAGTGATAGCTACTCCACTATTATAAAATCGGCATTTGATATTAACAAAAGTGAATCGAGAGCCACTGCATTAAAACGTTTGTTTGGAAAAAACTTTGAATTTGAACCTAGAAGACGACAAGATATCGATATGATCTTTTTAGTCACTCGTTCAAAAGAAGGCCAACAGATTAAGCCGACACTATCGTTTTATTATGCCGGCGACCTACCCGTTTATGCGACTAGTCAAATATATAATAAATCACAAACTATCAGACAAAATAAAGATTTAAATGGAATTCGCTTTATTACTCTACCCTGGACGCTATATCCAGAAGACCACGATAAAAACTTAATTAATAGTAACATTACTATTCCTGCGAATTTTTCGCGACTGTATGCCATGGGCATTGATGCTTATTATCTTCATAATCGCCTAAGACAATTAGACAAGCTGCCTAACACTTCAATTTTTGGCACCACAGGTAAATTGCGCCTAGGCAATAACAAACGCATTATCAGAGAACAACCGTGGGCCGTCGTCGTAGGCGGCGAGGCAAAAGCATTGCAACAGCTAACACAAAAGCATAATACTTTTGAGTAGCTAAAAGTTTATAGGTGGTATTAAAATCAGTTAAAACATAAAGAAAAGGACATCTTATGTTGAAGCGACTTAAATTAAAAAAAATTGACTTTAAAACAACAGCATTAGAAAAAATACTATCAAAAAAAATAAGTGAGAAGCTAGCACCTAAAAAAGCCAACACAAAAAAAACAGACAGACAATACAGCGGGCAAGCTGCAGAAAAACTAGCGAAAATATATTTATTGAAACAGGGCTTCGTCTTTATAGAAAAAAATTATCACTGTCGACACGGTGAAATAGATCTGATTTTTAAAGATAACGAAACCATTGTATTTGTTGAAGTACGCTTTAGGCGCCAGGTAAATTTTGGCAGCGCTTGTGAAAGTATTGACAAAAA
>CAXMPB010000215.1:0-2889 GCA_964195035.1 Cellvibrionaceae bacterium
CCTTTTGATTTTAAAACGGCTTCTAACTTATCGGCAGTGTCTTTAACAGAATGGTTGCTTTTAACGACTACAAAACCCTTTACGCCAGATTGATTGTGAGCATGACCCGATAGGTGATGGGCAGCAAATAGGCTGCCGGCAAACAAAAGAGATATAGTAAGTAAAGTTACTTGCGTAAAAAATTTCATAAAATACTCTACATTTTAATATCAATAAACTTTGTATTCAACTATATAAGATTACAGGCACGGTATCTGTGACGGTGTCTAAGCTGAAAGCCTAGACTAAAGGTCTCCGCTACGTGTCACAGATACTAATGTTAACTGCCAAAAAATAAAGCTTAAATGTTTTTACCTAATGATGTTCCGCTAGAGCGCAAGTCACTACAGGCTTGCATAATACGGTCAGCCATATTGCGTTCGGCTTTTTTACCGTATGAGCGCGGGTCATACATTTTTTTGTTACCTACTTCGCCTTCAATTTTTAACATTTGATCATAGTTTTTTAACATGTGATCAACAATAGGGCGAGAATATGCATATTGTGTATCGGTATCGACATTCATTTTAATCACGCCATATTCAAGAGTCTCGTGTATTTCATGTAGCTCGGAGCCTGAGCCCCCATGAAATACAAGATCGAGGTGCGCGCTGTCACCAAGTGCTTTAACCACGGCCGCTTGGCCGTCTTTCAATATCGACGGTGTCAGTTTTACATTGCCTGGTTTGTAGACCCCGTGAACGTTGCCAAAGGTTGCAGCCAGCATAAAGCGACCCATAGAGCCTAATTCTTTAGCTGCCATCACCATATCCTCTGGCGTTGTATAAAGCTTGTCGGCAGCAACATCAGAGGTGTCGTGGCCATCTTCTTCACCGCCGACAATACCGGTTTCTATTTCCAAGATAATGTCGGCTTCGACACACTCAGCCATAATACGCTTAGATTCTGCAATGTTTTCGTCCATTGGTAGAGCCGAGCCATCGTACATATGAGAGCTAAATAAATTGGGAAGGCCGGCCGCGCGGCGACGTTTGGTTTCGGCAATTAATGGCATTAAAAAGGGTTCGACAAATTCTGGGTGGCAGTGATCAGTATGTAATGCGATGTTAACGTCATACGCCTCGGCCATCATATGAGTGTAGACGGCAAGCCCGATAGACCCTTTGACCATGGAGCCAATACCTTGGCCCGAGGCAAATTTACCGCCACCGGTTGATACTTGAATGATGCCGTCAGAGTTGGCTTCTTTAAAGGCAAGCAGTGCGGCATTAATGGTCTCGCTTGAGCTGATGTTAATAGCGGGATAGGCAAACTTATTTTGTTTGGCGTTATCGAGCATGTTGCAATATTGTTGATAGTTAACGACGGGCATAATGTCTCTCTTCAAATTCTGTATAGGTGAGCAATGTTATATTGCTGTAATCAAATAAATTTCGGATAATTTTATTGTTCAATTCTAATTTTTTTAAATTTAAGCGTCTCGCGCTCGCTGTTCGAGTATCGCCACGGCGGGTAATGTTTTACCCTCAACATACTCTAAAAATGCACCGCCACCAGTAGAGATATACGAAACTTTATCGGCAATATTGTACTTATCGACAGCCGCTAAGGTATCGCCACCACCAGCAATAGAGAATCCATCACTCTCGGCTATAGCTAGCGCTAAAGCCCTGGTGCCCTCGCCAAATTGATCAAATTCAAAGACGCCAACAGGGCCGTTCCAAAGAATTGTTTTCGCTTTTTTAATAATGTCAGCTAGCTGCTTCGATGTGTCGGGTCCAATATCAAAGATCATTTCATCATCATTGACCGTATTAGCTGGCTTTAAGGTAGCAGCGGCCGACTCTGAAAACTCTTGAGCTACGACGACATCAGTGGGCAGAGGGATGTTTGTTTTTGCCATTAAGGCTTTTGCAGTAGGAATAAGATCTGCTTCACAAAGCGATTTGCCGATAGGCAGACCGCTTGCGGCTAAAAATGTATTGGCAATGCCGCCACCAACAATAATTTGATCGGCAATATCGGCAAGTGATTCTAGAACGGTTAACTTACTCGATACTTTAGAGCCACCCACAATCGCAACCATCGGCCGCGCTGGTTTTGCAAGAGCTTGTTCTAGTGCTGTAAGCTCGCCCGTCAACAGCGGGCCAGCACAGGCAATAGGTGCAAATCTAGCAAGGCCAGTCGTTGAGGCCTGCGAGCGGTGTGCGGTACCAAAGGCATCCATCACAAAAACATCACAAAGAGCGGCATAAGCTTTGGCAAGGTTCTCATCGTCTTTCTTCTCGCCACTGTTGAAACGTACATTTTCTAATAAAACAACCTCACCGATTTCTATCGTAATACCCGCTTGCCAATGTTTAATAAGGCGAACGGGGCAGCCCAATAAATTACTCAGGTGTTTTGCAACTGGGCCCAGTGAAAATTCATCATTTGGCTCGCCTTCATTAGGGCGGCCAAGGTGCGACATCAAAATAACTTTTGCTCCGGCTTTACGAGCTGCCTCGATGGTTGGCAGTGCTGCGCGAATTCTTGCATCCGAGCTTACTTTTCCAGATTTAATGGGTACGTTTAAGTCTTCTCGAATCAAAACACGCTGACCGCTCAAGTTGAGATCAGTCATTGAAAGCACATTCATAAAAAATCCTAGTGATACGGTATCTTGTGGTTAATAAGCTATTTAAAATTAACGTTATGTTTAAACGCTAGCGAGCTGGATTAAAATTATAAGTAAACGTTAGCTTGACGAGATCGGGGTTTTCTACGGATTTAAATTGTAACTTATTGATTTGCTCGCAAATAGAGCCATTAAATTTAGAGCTATTCATCTTGGTCTCGTCTTCTGCACAGCTTGTAATGTGTCCCGCTTGCGCAATGGTAAAATTAATA
>CAXMPB010000216.1:0-3419 GCA_964195035.1 Cellvibrionaceae bacterium
AAAAAACATTAATAGCAGCACGTAAAATAATTATAAATAGAGTCAGCATCATACCCCTTTTTCTTACTGTGTAATTACTTTTTGTCATGCCGCTAGCATGTAGTAGCCGACCGACAACAAATGTAACGCCCACAATATTAATAAAAACAGCACTGAATTGTTTATATTCTATGAAGAACAAGAGCAAAATAAAAATAAGAGCATATCGACCCGCATTATTATGCACGACTATCGCAAGGGCTAAGTCTTGTACCGCATCTCTTTCTTTATTTTTTCACCATAGGAAACTTTATTTCTGCGGCGCTGCTGATTAACTCTAAACGACAAGCCAATATAAATTAACGCTAAAAGACCCGTATAGACAGTGGTATAAATAATTGAATCTATAACGAATTATGTTCTCTTTACTCTTTTTTGATTTGCCTGTTACTGCAGCGCAATAGCACCCGCAAGCCAGCTATTTGTATATAACAATTTTTGGTTTAAAGATCTCACTATCAATTTACTATTAAATATTACAAAGCCATTAGGTTTGCATACTGCAATACTAGCCACTTGCTACCATCGCCATCAAAATTAACTTGTACTCTTGCAGTACTACCTTGGCCTTCAAAATGAATGATGACGCCATCGCCGAATTTTTTATGTGTGACTCGCTGACCTAAATGAAAACCTTCTTGTCTATTGTTTTTTTCAATCCCGTGATATGACGTTTTATTTCGATACGCTGAATTATTCCCACCACCGTAACTAATAGGCCTTTTTATCTCTGTTTTTAAGCGAATTTCATGTAGGCATTGCTCAGGTATTTCTTTTACAAAACGAGAAACACGATTGAACGTTTCTGTTCCGTGCATTCGTCTTGTTTCAGCATGGCTAATGGTTAATTGTTCCATCGCACGAGTAATGCCGACATAACAAAGACGACGTTCTTCCTCTAGACGCTCGGGATCTTCAATCGACATTTTATGTGGAAATAAATTTTCTTCCATGCCCGCAATAAATACACAAGGGAACTCTAGGCCTTTAGCCGAGTGCAGCGTCATTAACTGGACGGCATCATCGTATTCATCAGCTTGTGCGTCACCTGCATCTAATGATGCGCTATCTAAAAACTGCATTAATAATGATGGCTCATCTTCGCCATCTGCTAACTCATTTTGATCAAGAGGTGTGGCTGCATCTGCAGGGTTAAATACTTTACACGCATTAACAAGTTCCTCGAGGTTTTCTAATCGTGCCTGGCCTTTTTCACCGCGCTCATTTTGATGAAACTCTAATAGCCCCGTCTGTTTTAGTGCGGCATCTGCTTGCTCTTCTAAGGGTTTTTCTAAATTATTTTTTTCTAGGCTGTTAATTAATTCTATAAAGCTACCGACCGCGTTAGCCGCTCTGGCCGTTAGCCCTTTATTAATGACTAGCTGTTGCGCGGCTTGCCAAAGTGAACAGCCCTCTGCGCGAGCGTGTAGACGAATATTATCAACGGTTTTTCCACCAATGCCTCTTGTTGGCGTATTGATAATGCGCTCGAATGCAGTATCGTCGTCTCGATTTACTGTTAAACGTAAATAAGAGAGCGCGTTTTTAATTTCTAGGCGATCATAAAATCGTTGGCCGCCATAAATTCGATAAGCAATATTTTCTCGCAATAACACTTCTTCTAGAACGCGTGATTGCGCATTAGAGCGATATACAATTGCACAACTGTCGTAACGGTTGCCCTCTTTAACCCACGTCGAAATACTATTAACAATAAAGCGTGCTTCGTCTTGTTCATTAAATGCCGCGTATAAATTTATACGCTCACCATCTTTACCGTCGGTCCATAACTTTTTACCCAAACGACCATTATTATTGCTAATCACACCGTTAGCGGCTTCTAAAATCAAACCCGTCGATCGGTAGTTTTGCTCTAGCCTAACCGTTTGTGCATCGCCAAAGTCTTCTTCAAAACGTTGGATGTTTTCTATTTTAGCGCCACGCCAACCATAAATTGATTGATCATCATCGCCCACTGCCGAGACAGAACCCGTTTGACCCGCAAGGATGCGTAGCCAAGCATATTGAATCGTATTGGTATCTTGAAATTCATCAACTAATATAAAAGGAAAGCGCTGCTGATAGTGCTTAAGAATATCGGGGTTATTTAGCAATAACTCGTGAGCCCGAAGTAGTAATTCGCCAAAATCAACTAGGCCGGATTGGCGACAAAGCGCTTCGTAGGCGATGTAGACCTTGTGCATATTTATCTCGTAGAGATCTGCACTTGGCTGAATATATTGCGGACGTATACCTTCATCTTTTTGATGATTGATATACCATTGTGCCTGCCTAGGAGGCCAACGTGTCTCATCGAGTTCTAGATTTTGACAAATACGCTTTACCAAGCGCAATTGATCATCGCTATCGAGTATTTGAAATGCTTGAGGTAGTCCTACATCTTTCCAATGAGTTTTTAGTAGCCGATGTGCCAAGCCATGAAAGGTTCCCACCCACATACTGCGAGTACTACCCACAAACGTGTCCATCATCAATGACTCTAGGCGAGCACGCATCTCTTTAGCCGCTTTATTGGTAAAGGTGACCGCCATAATAGAGTAGGGCGATACATTCTCGACTTGAATCAACCAAGCGATACGATGCACTAATACGCGTGTTTTACCACTACCCGCACCCGCTAATATGAGCTGATTGGTGGGCTTTGCCGTAACGGCTTCCCGCTGGGCATCATTTAGCCCGTCTAGAATCGAAGAAACATCCATTAAAGGTAAACCTAGATAGTTGTATGATGGTTATGTAAAGAAAGATATAAAAGTTTCTGTCAGCAAGCTATTCTAACAATACTGTAAATATATTCAGCCTTTATATAGTAAATACTTCAAGCAAAGACCATATATTCAGCCTTATGGCTTTGAAAGGGCTTTGATTATTGTATTGTCTAAAACTTTTACTTTCAGCAACATATTTTAGGCTGTTTTATTACCTAAGGTAATTCTTGTTTAAAGGAATCACTTAAGCTAATAATAACATCTTTCTTAGCTATCACCGATTAGCTAAGATCGACTCAAAGCTCTAGGTCCCGATCATAGTCAAGCGATCATTAATACTCAACCTTGCCGCTAATATGTATAAAGCAATGCTACTTTATTTAAACTTTATATATGGTATCGTGGTTCTGTGCTTAGTTGCTTATAGTTCACCGTAATTCTCTTTGCCTGAAACATGGCAAACCATAACAGCTAGCCTTTCTTTAACCAAAATTACACCTATTACCCGAATCTATATTATTAGACATCAATCAAAATGGAAGTGATTGAATTAGCTATCCCTATTCTAGTTTTCTTTCTAATGTTTGTTATAGGCGCTAGTCTTGAAAAAAGTGATCTATATGGAGTAAAGGCGCAAAGTAATAAAGTATT
>CAXMPB010000217.1:0-20170 GCA_964195035.1 Cellvibrionaceae bacterium
AGCATCTTTTAGTAAGACGGTCATCGCGCCCTCGGCGCTGATATCGCGAGCGTATACCGGTTTTTTAGCTGTGGTGTAGCCCACAATAATGTTGCCGATACGGCGCTGTATATCATCGAGATCAGTAGCTAGGCAGAATATCGCCATAATCTCAGAGGCAACGGTAATATCAAAACCGGTTTGTCGAGTAATGCCGTTAGCCGCACCACCAAGACCAATGGCAATATCTCTTAGGGTTCTATCATTCATATCCATCACACGTCGCCATGTGATCTTTTGAGGGTCTAGCTTACTCGCATTATCCCATTTGATGTGATTATCGATAAGCGCAGATAATAAATTGTGCGCAGCGCCAATAGCATGAAAATCGCCAGTAAAATGTAGATTAATATCTTCCATTGGTACAACTTGCGCGTAACCACCGCCAGCGGCGCCGCCTTTCATACCAAAACATGGGCCAAGGCTCGGTTCGCGCAGACATATAGCCGTTTTTTTGCCAACACTGTTTAATGCGTCACCTAAGCCAACGGTGGTAGTCGTTTTACCTTCGCCTGCAGGAGTGGGCGAAATCGCAGTCACTAATATCAATTTACCATTAGGTCTATCTTTAAGCGTCTCGATAAAGTGGCTATCAATTTTTGCTTTAGTGTGGCCGTAGGGCACTAAATGTTTAGCGGCGATACCTAACTTTTCGCCAATTTCGATGATTGGCTTCATTTGGCTGGCACGTGCGATTTCTATATCAGTTTTTATCATTATTATTAGTCTCGAGCATTATGGTGATTAGGTTTTGTCGAAATGCTTGGTTTTTATAGTCACTAATACTGGCTTTAGAATGGCTGATACTAACATTTAAATTTTAAGTTGAAGGCTAAAATACGCGGATTATAGTCGCCACTGCGACACATTGAATATTGATGAGCTGTATGCAAAGTGAAAACGACTTAAGGGAATTACTTACACATCTTGGCGATAAATTGTGCTTATAAATGGTAACGATGAATTAATAGCGATAAGTAATAGAAAGTAGAGATAAAAATAGGTGAGAATTAATACGTCTTATTTACTTTAAGGTAAGGCATTAATTGGACTTTATAAGTAAGAGTAATAGGTTTTGATGAAACAAGTTTTTACCGAAGAGTTGTTATCGACATGCGCTACCGCTAAATAAATAGCGCAACAAAACATGATTAAACAACATTAATAACGGTAACAAGTTACATGCTTATTAAAAAATGATCTGCCTTTTTGTCGATGATTTATTTTTCTGGTTCTAATCTATCTTGAGTGCGCAAATCAAAATCAGAAGCGTCGTGACGCTCATGTAATTGCTCATTAGTCTCGCCCCATGACCGATTAACCATACGTCCTCGTTGCACCGCAGCTCTTTGGCTAACGGCATGAGTCCAGCGTACTAGGTTGGTATAAGATTCAGCTTGTAAAAATTCAGCAGCACCATAGAGCGTATCGAGAACAAGATTGCCATACCAGGGCCAAATAGCAATGTCGGCAATAGTGAATTCATCACCACACATAAATTGCTTATCGGCTAGATGCTTATCTAACACATCCATTTGGCGTTTTATTTCCATGGTAAAACGATCAATAGGGTATTCCATTTTAGAGGGAGCATAACTATAAAAATGACCAAAGCCACCACCTAAATAAGGCGCACTGCCCATTTGCCAAAATAACCATGATAAACACTCAGTTCTTGCCTCTAGCTCACTGGGAATAAACGCATTAAATTTATCGGCAAGATAAAGCAGTATGGCCCCAGATTCGAACACTCTGACAGCCTTACCTGTTGAATTGCTGTGGTCCATCAATGCGGGGATTTTTGAGTTAGGATTGATAGCAACAAAATCACTACCAAACTGATCGCCATCACCAATATTAATCATATAGGCGTCGTATTCGGCACCATTTATCCCAAGAGCGAGAAGCTCCTCAAGCATGATGGTGACCTTCACACCATTTGGCGTCGCCATCGAATATAGCTGAAGCGGATTTTTGCCTACGGGTAGTTTTATATCTTTTGTAGCGCCTGCAATAGGCCTGTTAATCTTTGCCCACTCACCGCCATTTTCAGCATCCCATGTCCAAATTTTTGGTGGGGTATACACAGTATCATCGCTCATTTTACAGTATCTTTTAGTTAGAGGATTAAATGTTAAGGGCTAAAAGGTTTAGCGGCTCGAAGGTCTCTATTTATACATTGAATCTAAAGTGAATCACATCGCCATCTTTTACAACGTAATCTTTACCTTCTAGGCGCCATTTTCCAGCGTCTTTAGCTCCATTTTCTCCACGATTTTCGATATAGCTATCAAAGCCAATAATTTCTGCGCGAATAAAACCTTTTTCAAAATCCGTATGAATGATACCTGCTGCCTGTGGTGCTGTTGAGTCTACCGGGATTGTCCACGCGCGAACTTCTTTAACGCCTGCCGTAAAATAGGTGTGTAGGTGAAGTAATTCATAACCCGCGCGAATAACGCGATTAAGACCGGGCTCTTCCATGCCCAAATCGGCTAAAAACTCTTCTTTTTCTTCATCGTCAAGTTCGGCGATTTCAGATTCTAATTTATTACAAATAGGTACCACCACTGCATTTTCGATCTCAGCAATTTCGCGCACGCGCTCAAGGTGAGGGTTATTCTCAAAGCCTTCTTCATCGACATTGGCAATATACATAGTGGGTTTTAGGGTCAGCGGGTTTATCTCTTTTAATAATTGTTTTTGCTCATCGTCTAAATCAAGCGCGCGTAATGGCTTGGCTTCATTTAAGTGAGGAAGAATTTTTTCGATCAACGCTACCATGGCCATTGCATGAACATCTTTACCTTTGGCCGCGCGCCCGTAACGATAAAGTGCTTTTTCGGCACTATCGAGATCGGCAAGAGCGAGCTCGGTATTAATAATTTCAATATCTGCAATAGGGTCTATTTGGCCGGCGACATGAATAACATTTTCATCTTCAAAGCAGCGCACAACATGGGCAATGGCATCGGTCTCGCGAATATTAGCCAAAAACTTATTGCCAAGGCCCTCGCCCTTAGATGCGCCTGCAACTAGGCCTGCTATATCTACAAACTCCATCGTCGTTGGCATTATACGCTGGGGGTTTACTACTTCTGCTAGCTGGTCAAGGCGCGGGTCGGGGACTGGCACAATACCGGTGTTGGGCTCTATGGTACAAAATGGGAAGTTTTCGGCATCGATACCTGCTTTGGTTAATGCATTAAATAAGGTTGATTTGCCGACGTTGGGTAGGCCGACGATGCCACAGTTAAAACCCATAATATTGATTCCGTATTGGGAGCTATTAATAAAGTGTGCTTATGCTAAGGGTTTGAGTTTTAAGGTCAAGTATTTTTAGATCTTAATTAAAGTCGTTAGCAATTGATGCGATAGGATAATCATTGTGTGTGTAAATCTTTCATGGCTTTATTCCAGTCACCATTAATAGCATCAGTTAGTCCGCGCAAACTATTGTGAATGCTGTCGTCAATTAACTGTTGCTCTGCAATTGGTGCTTTACGCAGTACATAATTGCTGACGAGCTTGGCATTGCCAGGATGATCTATGCCTATGCGTAGTCGAGCGAAGTCTTTGTTGTTGCCAAGGGCCTTTATAATATCTTTTAAGCCGTTGTGACCACCGTGACCACCGCCAATCTTAAGCCGTGCAACACCCGGTGGTAAATCTAACTCATCGTGAGCCACTAAGATGTTTTCAGGTAAAATTTTATAAAATTGTGCAATAGCACCAACTGCTTTGCCGCTCAAATTCATAAAGGTGGTTGGAATCAATAAGCGTACATCTTTGCTACCCAAAAATATGCGTGTCGATAAACCAAAAAACTTGCTTTCGGGTGTAAGCGCAACACTGTGTTGGCGTGCTAATTCTGTTACAAAAGCGGCACCGGCATTATGGCGCGTATTCTCGTACTCAGCGCCTGGATTACCTAACCCTACAATTAATTTAATGGTGTTGTTCAATAGAATCTCACTTTAGTAACCAATAAACACTAGTTTAATCGATGCTTGAAGATAGTTGGAGGTTTTAAAAAAATTGGAGTGTTTAAAATACGTAAGAGATTTAAAAGAGAGCTAAAGATATCTAGCAAAAGAGGGTTTAATGAATTACTTGGTAATAAACCTGCATCAATAATGATAATTACTGATGGCAGGTTTAATGATAAGAATCGATTACTCGGCGCTTGCTTCGCCTTCGGTTTCTTCTCCACTATCGTCGTCTTCGGTGCTTTCGCCACGAGGCTTGTTGATAGAGACAACAGGAAGATCGTGATCTTCGCCGTGTACAAGTGCTACAGATTCAACACCTTTAGGTAGAATTACATCAGACAGATGTATCGTAGTGTCAAGATCAAGATCGGCAACATCTACTTCGATAAATTCTGGAAGGTCAGCAGGTAGACAGCTAATTTCAATGTCAGTCATTGTATGAGCTACGATGCCGCCTTGAGTTTTAACGCCAACTGAATTCTCTTCGTTAATGAAGTGGAATGGCACGCGAGTGGTTAGTTTTTGGTTTTTAGAAACACGTAAAAAATCTGCGTGCATCAGCACAGGTTTAGCGGGATGACGCTGTAGATCTTTTAAAATTACCTGCTCAGTTTTACCGTCTACATCTAATGTAACAATGTGCGAGTAAAAGGCTTCATTTTCTAATTGCTTTAGAAAATCTTTACCAATAATAGAGATGCTTTGTGAATCTTTAGTGCCACCGTAAATAACTGATGGTACTAGGCCTTGATGACGAAGGCGGCGGCTCGCACCTTTCCCTTTATCTTCACGGGCTGTGGCATGTAATACAAAGTCTTGAGTTGACATTGTAGTGTCCTCATTTAAAACAGCTGTAATTTGCGACCATTACAACTATTGTTGCTAGTATCTATTGCCTTTACTGTTTGATTAGCTTGGGTAATAGGGTTTTCCAAAGCGAATGTTATTAATTAATTGAACATTGCACTCAAGGATTCTTCATTGTTGAGTCGTCGAATAGCTTCTGCTAATGTCGAGGCTAAACTTAATTGTCTTATTTTTGTGCATTCGAGCGCGGCTTTACTGAGCGGAATTGAGTCAGTAACAACTAATTCATCAATGACTGACGCATTAATATTGTCAATCGCTTTTCCAGAAAGTATTGGATGTGTGGCATAGGCCACAACTTTGGTTGCGCCGTAGTCTTTAAGTGCGCGCGAGGCACCGCATAGTGTGCCCGCAGTATCGACCATATCATCAACTAAAATACAGACTTTATCTTTCACTTCACCGATAAGGTTCATAACCTCTGAGGTGTTCGCTTTAGAGCGACGTTTGTCGATAATAGCCAAATCGATATCAAGATGTTTAGCAACAGCACGGGCGCGCACCACACCACCGATATCGGGTGACACAACCACAAGGTTTTCATATTTTTGAATATTAATGTCGTTGAGTAAAATTGGCGTACCGTAAATGTTGTCGACGGGCACATCAAAGAAGCCCTGAATTTGTTCGGCGTGTAAATCAATGGTTAAGACGCGATCGATACCTACATTAGCCATCATGTCGGCAACAACTTTAGCGGTAATTGGTACGCGTGAAGAACGTACCCGACGATCTTGTCGAGCGTAGCCAAAATACGGCACCACAGCAGTGATGCGACCGGCCGACGCGCGACGAAGTGCATCGACTAAAATAATTAATTCCATTAAGTTGCGGTGTGTTGGCGTGCAAGTAGATTGCACCACAAAGACATCTTGACCGCGAACATTTTCGTTAATCTCTATCGAGATTTCACCATCGGAGAACTGGCCTACTGATGCGTTACCAAGAGACATGCCTAGTTTGTTAACAATGCTCTCGGCAAGTGCTGGGTTTGCAGTACCGGTGAATACCATAAAATCTGACACGATTAGATACCTTAGATGCTAGTTTTTGGAGTTTTTGAGAGTCGCTACATGCGGATATTGATTTTAAATGGCTGGGGTGGGAGGATTTGAACCTCCGCATGGCGGGATCAAAACCCGCTGCCTTACCACTTGGCTACACCCCAATAAACTGTTTACACCTACTTACCGTCTAAAAAAGACACTATGGGCGATTGGTTAATGCCTTTAGCAACAAAGCATGTCCAGCCATTGTCTTTTTTTAACGCAAGCGCTTGTTTGAGTACTGATCGTGCCTCATCTTCATTAGAAAATGCAGCAAATACACAAGCGCCTGTTCCTGTGAGCTTAGCATCTGAAAATTTACTCAGCCATTTAATGGCTTTTTCAACCTCAGCATATGCTTGGCAGACGACATTTTGGCAGTCATTTTTGCCACCCTGCTCAAAGAAGAGCGCTACTGTAATGGCGAGTGTGTCTCTTGTCAATTCTTCTCTAGAAAAAATATCAAATGTTGATACATGGCAATTGGGTTTAATGACCAAGAACCATTGCTGAGCTAGCTCAATAGCCTGTAGTTTTTCACCAATCCCCTCGGCCCACGCACTAAAGCCCTTAATAAAAACCGGTACATCTGCACCGAGCTTAATGCCTATGTTACATAACTCTTCACAGCTGAGATGGGCTTGCCAGCAATGATTTAAGGCTAATAATGTGGTGGCTGCATTAGAGCTGCCGCCACCAAGGCCGCCGCCCATCGGTAATTTTTTATCGAGTTGAATATCAATGCCCGACAATGCAGTCTTATTTGATCGTAAAGGATGGGTGGCTATATGCTTTTTAAGCGCGAGTGCAGCTTTAATAATGAGATTGTCATGGTAAGCAACACCAGCAATAGCCGGCGTCAAGGTGATCTCATCATCTTCTCGTCGAGAAAAATGCAGCGTATCGCCATAGTCGATTAGCTGAAAGAGCGTTTGCAGCTCGTGATAACCATCCGCACGACGACCTGTAATGTGTAAGAAAAGATTCAGCTTGGCAGGTGACAGAAGCGATAGGGTCATTGTTGGGGTCCCGGGCAGCCTCTTAATTGGTAAGGTCTATTAGTAGTGAGCAGCTTTATAAGTGCATATATTAATAGCTATGATGTAAAGATTCATTAATTGTAGGGTTTAATTAAAGTATCGTCCACTTGCGAATAATTAAGGTGAGTTTTGTCTGCGCCTCATCTTTATTGCTTTTGTCGATATGGGTTGCACTGATTCGGCCAGGTAATGCCCAAGTATCTACCGGCTTATAACGACTGTAATCTAGTGTCCAGCCAGACTGCTCAAGTGTACTTAGTGTACCGAACCTGGGGTCATAACTAATATCGCCAATAATTTTTTGGGGGTTAGCTGTTGCGACTACCCAGTGCCTGAAATTATCAAAGGGTAATGTCCAGCCAAAGGTATCGAATACCAACGCATCGACATTGTTTGATTGCACCGTCGGTTTGCCTGGCTGCTTTATTTCTGCATTGTACTGCGTGCCACTTATAACCGCATTACCTTGGCCTAAGGGACCTTGCACTTTAATTGTAAAGTTGCCTGCTGTTTGTTGCCAGTTGAGTGTCACGCTGCCATTTTTTTGTGGTGAGCGAATTCCAAGCTTGGCATTAATTTGCCAAGACGATGGTGGTGACTTATGAGGGTTAATACCATTGAGGTTAGAGCTATCATTTTTATTGCCGATCGTTGTGCAGCTTGTTATCAACAGCAACAAACAACTTAGCATAAAAAAACGCGTGGCTTTGTGATTTTGCAGTCTGTGGTGGCACCATTTCTTTATAAGAGGCACTATTTTAAATGGTTGATATAAGTGCATGATTATTTCACGGTTGTGCATTAAGTCTGCGCATAGTCTCTGGTATTTTTGTGTCGTCAGGATTTTTGGCTAAATTTTCATTCCATATTTTTAAGGCTTCTTGTTGCTCGCCACTTACCCATAATGCTTCACCTAAGTGTGCAGCGACTTCAGGATCTGGAAACTGTTTGAATGCTTTGCGCAAATAAGGAATAGCTTCTTTAACGCGATCTAGTTTGAATAAAACCCAGCCCATGCTATCGAGAATAGCAGAGTCTTCTGGTCTTATGCTCAATGCTTTTTTGATTAATACCAAGGCTTCTTGATGACGTTCTGTGCGACTTGTCAAAAAATAACCTAAGGCATTTAATATGGCGGCATTTTCAGGTTCTAAATTAATAGCATGAGCTAGATCAGCTTCCATTAATGTCAGACGATCAGTTTTTTCGTAAAGGCTAGAGCGGGTATAGCGTAGGCTAACATTGTTGGGATGCTCGGCAACAGCCACATCTAACACCGCAATAGCCTCTTGGGTTTTACCGTGGTCGTCTAATATATCAGCTTCCGTGTTAAAAAATTCTGCTCTGAAATTATGCGATTTATCGCGTAATATTTTTAGGTGTGTTTGTGCATCAGCAAGCTGATCTGAATTTGCCATTAAGCGTGCAGCTTGACTATTAGCGACGACAAAATCAGTGCCGCCGTTTACTAGCAGGTAATGACCAATGGCTGTTGCAGTGTCTTTATTGATTTCAGCTAAATTACCCAAGTAATAGTTAATCGTATTCGGGCGATACTTTTTATTAAGTAGTTCAGTCAATGTTTGTTCTGCATCATCGAGTTCGCGTAATTCTAAGGCGATAATGGCTTTAGAAAATTTAATATCTAAGTTTTTGGGTGCGCTATCAGCAAGCAGCGTAAATTCTTTGTAGGCGGCATTAATGTCAGTCTGCGCAAGCGTGCGAGCATAGAGTAATTTTATGCGTACATTATTAGGTGTTTTTTCTAACTGTATCTTAAGTTTTTCTAATGCTTGCGCATACTGTCCATTGGCATTCAGTAAGTTAATTTCTTGTCGCACAGCGGGTAGATAATCACCATCTGCAGCAATTGCCTCGTGCACAATACTAAAAGCATTTTCTGTGTCTTGCTTAGATTCATAAAGTACACTCAAGCCCACTTTAATCGGCGTCAATGTTGGGTAGCGCTTATCGAGTAATTTATAGCGCTCTATGAGTTCGTCGCGCGTTCTGGCATCAGTGCTTCTGCTAAAATTTGCAATAGTTTCTAAAATAGCGGCACGTTGTTTTATGCTGGGCGTTTTATTTTGTAGGTGTGTGAAACCTTGATTTTTTTCAGCATCTAGTTGGGATTGTCGCTGGGCGGCTACTGATGTTTGTGTTGTTGAGGCTTCAGCCTGTGCCGCTTTGGTGAGCAAGGCCAAAATATGCTCAGCATTATCGAGTGCAAGTAGCGGTTGGCGCTTCTCTAAATGTGCAGTGGCAATAATGGTGTGTGCCTCGATATCATCGGGGCTTTGTGCAAGCCATAACTCACCCATCTTTAGGGTTTGTGTGCTATCTCTAAAGTATTGGGCGAGCCTTGCCGCGCGTGAGATAATAGCAAGATCACCGGTTGCATTGGCGGCCTTAATATATTGAGTAAGTGTAATATTATACTGCTGACGACTAGCTGCTATCTCTGCGGTTAGCAAGGTATAAAGAACTTCGCTAGAAAATTGACTAAATTCGGAGGCAGTCGCAGCCGGCTCGTTTATCGTCTTAGCTGAATTAGTGGTTAGATTCTGGCTATTAGTCGGGGAGGCGGGAGTATTATTGTCTGTATCTTTAGTTTGCTTACCGTTCAAGATGCTCTTATCTTCAGTGCTTTTAGATTGAGCATTTATATCGGTCAAAACACTACAAGATTGCAGTGCAAATAACAGAGTAAAACAAGCGATAAACTGATTTCTCATAAAATAGATAAAACCATAATAAATAACAGTGATCCAGCCAATGAATACTCATCTTAGTAAACTTGACGGTTTAGTTAAAGCTAAACTCGACATCAATCAGATAAGCGCGCTTATTTTAGTGTAAGTAATCTTATGTATACCACTATCATCTTAAAAAAGACCATTAAAAGGTCCATATTTTGATGAAACGCACTACATAATATAAGACAATGCAAAACTTAATAAGTGCATCCTTGCTATTGTTGTTAGGGTTGCGGACAATACGCTATTCTCCTTGCATTCTTTAGTTTTCATGATTCCTTTGTTTGTTATAGGCCTTAACCACGACAGTGCAACTGTTGACTTGCGTGAGCGCGTGACATTTGCTCCAGAATCCGTGGTGCTCGCTCTTCAAGAAATTGTGGATCATACCCCTGCTTTAGAGGCCGCTATTTTATCGACCTGTAATCGCACAGAAATCTACTTGTCCGGTCAACAGCACACAGGCGATGCGCCAGAGCAAGCACAGCTATCAGAATCCGAATTGTTAGCGTGGTTTGCCCAATACCATGGGCTTAATGCCGACGACTTATCAAAATACTGTTATATTCATCAAGGTGATGAAGCCATGATGCATATGATGCGAGTCGCTTGCGGCTTAGATTCTATGGTGCTTGGCGAGCCACAGATACTGGGGCAAATGAAGTCGAGCTATGCCGTCGCCCAAGAGGCCAATGTATTGGGTAGCGAGCTTCATAGTATTTTTCAGCGGGTGTTTAGTGTCGCCAAGCAAGTGCGCACCGATACCGCTATTGGTCGTAATCCAGTCTCTGTCGCCTATGCGGCCGTTAACTTAGCACAGCGTATTTTTTCTAATTTGAAAGAAGATACCGCTTTATTGATTGGTGCTGGCGAGACCATTGATTTGGTGGCACGACATTTAAAAGAACAAGGCATCGCTAATATGGTTTTTGCTAACCGTACTTTAGAGCGCGCTCAAAAATTAGCGAATGAATTTGGTGCTAAAGCAATTCTATTAGCCGATATACCCGAGTTTTTAGCCAGTGCCGATATAGTCATCTCATCAACAGCGAGTCAATTGCCAATATTGGGGAAGGGTGCGGTAGAGTCGGCGCTAAAATTACGCAAGCATAAACCCATTTTTATGGTCGATATTGCAGTGCCGCGTGATATAGAGCCCGAAGTGGGTGATTTAGATGATGTTTATTTATATACCGTTGATGATCTTCGTGATGTGATTGACGAGAACAAGCAATCACGAGAGCTTGCGGCGCAAGAAGCCCACGTAATTGTCGAAAACAATGTCAGTGATTTTTTTAAAGAGCGTCGCGCGCGACATTCGGTTGAAACTATCAAATCTTATCGTCAATATGCCGAACAACTGAGTGAAGAAGTGTTGCAAAAATCTCTGCGTGATTTAGAAAATGGTGCCGATGCTCGCGAACTATTGCAAAAAATGGCAAAGGGTTTAACCAATAAATTACTACACAGCCCGACACAACAATTAAAACAAGCTGGTGTTGAAGGTAGGCATGATCTCATTGCATTTTCTCAGCAATTATTCGGCTTTACTGAACGCGATATTAGCAATAATACAACGGCTGCTAATACCTATAGTATTAACGCAGATGTCGTTAACACCAGTATTGATAACACAGATGCCGTTAATATAAGTGCCGATAATACAGGTACTAATAACACTAGCGCTAAAAACAAAAGTTCTGATAACAACAGTATCGACCCATAAGATCTATTAAAAAATAATTTACTTTGCATGATAAGTGCATTTTTAACGACGACATACTATGAAAGAATCAATCCGTTTAAAGCTAGAAATATTACAAGAACGTTATGTTGAAGTGGGCGCATTGCTCAGCGATGCCGGTGTCATTGGCGATCAAAATAAATTTCGTGAGCTCTCGCGCGAGTACGCAGAAATAGAGCCCGTTGTAAAATGTTTTGCTTCCTATCAATCTATTATGGAAGACATAGACGAAGCCAAGTCGTTGACTAACGATAGTGACGCTGAAATGCGCGCGATGGGACAAGAAGAATTAAAGTCTGCCGATTCTAAAAGAGAACTTGTCGAGTTAGAGCTACAAAAATTATTGTTACCAAAAGATCCGAACGATGAAAAAAATGTTTTCTTAGAAGTGCGTGCAGGCACAGGCGGTGACGAGGCAGCTATTTTCTCGGGTGATTTGTTTCGTATGTACAGCCGTTATGCAGAAAAACGTAAATGGAAAATAGAAATTGTTAGCGAAAACACGGGCGACCATGGTGGCTATAAAGAAGTCGTCGCACGTATTGTTGGCAAAGGCGTCTACTCACAATTAAAATTCGAATCTGGCGCGCATCGAGTTCAACGCGTACCAGAGACTGAATCCCAAGGGCGTGTACATACCTCGGCTTGTACCGTCGCTGTTTTGCCAGAGGCCGATGCACAAGCCGAAATCGAAATTAATAAAGGCGACCTTCGTGTTGATACCTTTCGTGCCAGTGGTGCGGGTGGGCAGCACGTTAACAAAACAGACTCGGCTATTCGCTTAACGCATATTCCATCGGGTTTAGTGGTCGAGTGTCAAGATGAACGCTCGCAACATAAAAACCGTGCGCGTGCGATGTCTTTGCTTGCAGCGCGCTTGCAAAGTGCTCAGTTAGAAGTCTCTGAAAAAGAGCGTGCAGATGAGCGTAAGTCTCTTGTAGGTAGTGGTGATCGCTCCGAGCGTATTCGTACTTATAATTTTCCGCAAGGCCGTGTAACCGACCATCGTATTAATTTAACACTATATAAATTAGCCGAAGTGATTGCTGGTGATCTCGATGAGGTTATTCAGCCCTTGGTTAATGAATATCAGGCTGATCAGTTGGCAGCACTTGCAGAATAATCCTCACTAACTAGGCATTTTTGATTAGGTGTTGCCATGCTGTCGATTATTGAAGCCCTAGCGTTGTCTAAAAAACTAGCGAGTTGCACCGACTCGCCACGTATCGATTGCGAAGTTATTTTAAGCGCCGCCATCGAGCAGTCGCGTACCTATTTATATACCTGGCCTGAAAAGACGCTAAGCGACCATCAACAAACCATTTTTTTACAAAACCTAGAGCGCCGAATTAACGGTGAGCCCGTGGCCTACATTGTTGGGCAAAAAGAATTTTGGTCGCTGCCTTTATTTGTCGATAAGTCAACGCTAATCCCAAGACCCGAAACAGAGTTAGTCGTTGAAGTCACTTTAGAATTATTAAGTGATGCCGCATCTGTTAATGCAGGCTCGAGTAATAACAGTTTTATTGGGGGTGCATCGGATATACAAATTGCCGACTTAGGCACAGGCACAGGTGCGATTGCCTTAGCGTTAGCGAGTGAGAATCCGCACTGGCAAGTGTGGGGTTTAGAGCGTGATAAAGACGCGCTCGCGCTTGCGAAAAAAAATCAACAACAGCTAAACTTATCGAACGTAAACTTACTGTTAAGTGATTGGTTTTCGGCCTTGTCTGTTAAAGGGTCTATTAAGGAGTCAACTCAAGAGCCCGATCCAAAATTTAACGCAATTGTCTCTAATCCTCCCTATATCGATATTAATGATAAGCACCTTCAGCAAGGTGATGTGCGTTTTGAACCACACACAGCTCTCGTAGCCGATGACCACGGGCTTGCAGATATAGAATCGATTATTAGTCAGGCATCGGAGCATCTGTTGCAAAATGGTTGGCTTGTTTTTGAGCATGGCAATCAACAGGCCGATGCGGTTACCGAATGTTTTAAAAAGCATGGGTTTCAATGTGTATTTACACGCAATGATCTTGCCGGGCAGCCTCGCGTAACGAGTGGGCAGTTACGTTAAGTGTTTAAGCTAGGAGGCTTTTATAGAGCTTCTGGTATAAAGCCTCTGACAAAAAAATAGAGTTCGTACTTTACTAATAATGCAACAATAATATTACGCAAGGATTTAACGACTAGCAAAGTGCAATATCAAATTGTTTTTTGGGGCATTGAAACCAGGGCTTAATCAAGAGCAGGTTAACGATAAGGGTAAAACGCAGATAAAGAGCCAAATAAACAATCGCAAAGGTATTTATCGTCACCTCCGGGAATAGAAGAACGAATAGAAAAATTCAAAAGACAAAATTAATGCCGCGATATCTTTTAAAGTAAGAGGAGGTTTTTAAAGTGATGGATAGTTATTACTGCATGCTATACTCTATCGCTTGTTATTTAGGCGCACATTTTGACGATAGCTGTGTTAATCATAGCGATATTGAGTAGATACTATTAATTAATAGATATCAGTAAAGTAATTAATAGATGCCACCAAAGAGATCATAAAGAGAGTAGGTAAATTCTTGTTTAAAAAATTATTTCAAAAAAGTACTAGTCCATCGCCTGAGCAGCCCACTGCTGAATCTAAAGCCCCCCAAGCTTCCTCTTCTTCAGATAAACCCAAACAAGGCGCTGCCGACAACCGTTCTCCCAAAACTAAGGACAGTGCTAGACGCAGCCCATCGAAATCTCGCGATAAAAATACTCAGCAAGTTAAGCCTCCCGTTAAACCTGTCGTAAAATGGGATGTTTCTCAGTTTCCAGTACCCGAGATAGACGGTAAAACACGTTTTCATGATTTACAAATAGAGCCTGAAATAATGCATGCCGTTGCTGATTTAGGCTTTGAGTATTGCTCTCCTATTCAGGCGCAATCGCTACCGCATACATTAAAAGGCCTCGATTTACTGGGTAAGGCGCAAACGGGTACAGGCAAAACGGCTGCTTTTTTAATTGCGATTATTGATGATTTTTTAAAAAATCCTATTACAGACAAACGCTATTCGGGTGAGGCGCGGGCGCTAATCATTGCACCCACGCGCGAGCTTGTTTTGCAAATTGCAGACGATGCTCGCGACTTAACAAAACATACTGATTTAACTGTGCACACCTTAGTGGGTGGCATGGATTACGATAAACAAAAGCGCAAAATAAACGACCAACTGGTCGATATTTTAGTGGCAACCCCGGGTCGCCTTCTCGACTTCGCAAGCAGAAAACATATATTTTTAGATCAAGTCGAAATCATGGTTTTAGATGAAGCCGATCGCATGTTAGATATGGGCTTTATTCCTGATGTACGACGTATTGTGCGTGCAACGCCTCCTCGTGACAATCGTCAGACCTTGTTTTTTTCGGCAACCTTTACCGAAGATGTTATGCGCCTAGCCGAGCAGTGGACATGTGATCCAGTAAATATCGAGATAGAACCCGAAAATATCGCTACCGATACCGTAAAGCAATATGTCTACCTCACCTCTACCGAAGAAAAGTTAACTGTCTTATGTAATATCGCACGCGAAGAAGATACAGAAAGCTTGATTGTATTTGCTAATCGTCGCGATGAGTGCCGACGCTTGCATCAAAAACTTGAACGCCAAGGTTTTAAGGTAGGCTTGCTGTCAGGTGAAATACAACAGAGCAAGCGCGTAAAAACCTTAGATGCTTTCAAAGCAGGGCGAATTAAAATATTGGTGGCTACCGATGTTGCTGGTCGTGGTATTCATATTAATAATATCAGCCATGTGGTCAACTACACCTTGCCCGAAGAGCCAGAGGATTATGTACATCGGATTGGGCGTACCGGCCGTGCGGGTAAAGAAGGCGTGTCTATCAGCTTTGCTTGTGAAGATGATGCCTTTCGACTGCCGGCTATCGAGACGCTCTTGGGGCAGCCTATTCGTTGTGAGCAACCGCCAGAAGCCTTATTAAAACCGCTTTAATCCTATTTAAACATACCTGCTCTCGCAGGTTTATATAAAAACCTACTAATTAGTCGCTTTCTAGGCGACTTTTTTAGTCTTTTCTCTCTTCTTGTCTACACTTAAATAAAACGTGTATTAATGGAAGAGGCCTGAGCATTGTGCAAAGAATACTAATTGTTGAAGATAGTCCTATTGTGGCAAAAATTCTGCTGCATCTGGCTAAGCAAGAGCTAGAGTTTGAAATCATCCTGGCGATGTCCTTTGCTGAGACGCGAGCTAAATTTGAAGAGCATGATGGCGATTTTTTTGCAGCCATAGTCGATCTAAATTTACCCGATGCGCCCGATGGCGAGGTAGTCGACTTTACGCTTGAAAAAAAGCTACCAACCATTGTCTTAACGGGTTCTTTTGATGAAAAGCGTCGAGAGACCCTACTCGCAAAAGGCACTGTTGATTATGTGACCAAAGAGGGACGATATTCTTACCTTTATGCGCTTCGCTTAATTAACCGACTACATGCCAATATGGCGATAAAAGTACTGGTTGTTGAAGACTCGACAACTACGCGTAATGTTATTTGTAACATGCTAAAAAGACATTTATTTAAAGTCGTTAGTGCTGTTGATGGTATCGATGCCATTAAAGTATTTTTAGCCAATCCAGATATTAAATTATTAATCACCGACTACAACATGCCTAATATGGATGGCTTCGAATTAGTTAAAAATATTCGTTGTAAGTATGAAAAATTTGATTTGATTATTATTGGTTTATCCGCAGAGAGTGAAGGTAGTTTGTCGGCTCGGTTTATTAAGACAGGCGCCAACGATTTTTTAACAAAGCCATTTAACCCCGAAGAATTTTACTGTCGCATTAATCACAATATAGAATCTTTAGAGCTAGTTGAAAAAATACGAGATGTCTCTAACCGAGATTATTTAACAGGCTTGTATAGTCGTCGTTACTTTTTTCAAGAAGGCGAGATTTTATGGCAGCAAGCAAAAGAGAGTGGAGGCCAGTTATCATTGGCTGTACTTAATATCGATAATTTTAAACAGGTTAATGATCAACACGGCAATATATTTGCGGATAATATATTGAAAAAAATATCCGATATATTAAATAAAACGTTATTTAGATTTTTAGTGGCGCGCTCTTCGGGTAATGAATTTTTTATTCTAATGCAGGGGCTTGATGACGATAAAGCAGCAGTACTTGTCGATAAGATTCGCGTTATTATTTCAAGAGAAGTGTTTACCTTTGAAAATGAAGAGGTGCTTGTCACCTGCAGCGGTGGCGTTGCCCATAGCCTAACTGACCGACTTATTGATCAAGTCGCGATTGCCGAAGATTTAGTGATATCGGCTAAAGAGGCAGGTAAAAATATTGTCTTTAGTGAAGATATCGAAGCAGTCAATGATCACAATGCTGCTTAATATGTAATGTAAATTTTTTAAAAAAGCTTAACACCTATTTAAAATTTTATGTCTTAGTAAGTCGCTTCTTAATGTCGAGTAAATATTGGGAAGCCCTGCGCTTGATATACTGACTATTTCACACTGAATTCAATGTCACCATAATAAGATTCTGCCTCTTTTTCACTATTGTCGGTATCGGTCATAATAGCGATAACATCTATGTATTGATAAGTTTTTAGGTTGGCCGCCTCACTCCCTTTGTCGCCAAACACATCAATTAAATCTTGGTACACATTGCGCTTTTCTTCGTGCCATTCACCTGTTTTTGCATCTTTACCTTTGATGGACATCATTTTAACTTTAGAGCCGGCAAAAGCGTTATCCCAAACCACACCTTGATCTTGATTGCTCGACCAAACATAGCTTAATGATTTAGTTCTCCAAACCCTTAAACCACCATCGATAACAACGTAGACGCGAGCGACAAAGTCATCGCCACTTTTGCTGCGCTCATCTAACGCAAGCAGTTGCTTTTCTGCTAACCAGCTCCAGTTTAGGTAAGGCGTTGCACTAAGATCGATTTTCTTTTTTAGTACTAACCCCGATGCTGAGCTATTACTGAGTGCTTGTAGCGCCTTGCGTCCTTTATGTTCGCGTAAGGTGTAAATGGATTCGCCCGAGAACACCTGCGGCTCCCATCCGTTAATATCGGCATCATGCAATAACCTTAGGTTGGCAGAGGCGTTCACATTTAAACAAGTAACGACACTAAGCACTAAAGCAAACCATCGAAGCATCTGCTCCTCCTATAATTAATATTTATAACGACACTTATAAGGACATTCGAGATGTAGAAAAATTCATTTCTAACGATGTCGGCGCGCGTTGCTAAGTAACACTTTTTGCTGCGCGGCTATCACTAATATTCGGCGCGCCATACGCCAGAGAATTTAAAGCTGATCACTACAACCGCCAGAGTGAGTACGATAAATACAGCCCCCAAAAAATAATAGAGGCCGCGAATAAGTCGAATCTTCATTTTTTTAAAAAATTTTAGGTCACGCACAGGCGCAGGCGGAACCGAATAGAATGTACTCAAAAGCATAAAATATAGGCCAGACCAGAGCCCAAGCAAAAGACTCGGGATCATAAATATCTCACTGTCGAAATAGCCTAAACCTAAGATAGATAAAATAAATATGCCAAAACATATCAAACCCAATATCACTACAAAGGGTTTTGACCAAGATAGTCGCGTTGATATGGCTGAAAATATATTAAGCATTACGGAGTCTCTTTGTACACAAAGGCATCATGCCCTAGTATAAATATTGTTACGACGCGCGGCGTAAAAAAAGCCAAGCGTTTGCCTAACGCATGTATAAACAATTTATTTGCTTGATACCGCAAGCCCAACACCAAAGGCGACAAAAATACCGCCACAAATTTTATTTAATAGAGTGTTGCCCGACGAGGACGAAAGCCTTGTTTTAGCAATAGAAGCAAAAAGCGCATACATTGAGTGGACGACTACAATAAGAGCGCTAAAGCTTGTAGCCAGTAAAATAAATTGAGGTCTGTAGGCTTGTGACAAATCTATAAATTGAGGAAATATAGACATAAAAAAAACAATTACTTTAGGATTAGATATAGACACTAAAAAACCCTCTATAAAGCATTTCAAGAGAGAGCTTTTTTGAATGTCGGTAGGGGTGCTTTTTTTAGTTTTTGTTCGCCATATTTTTAACCCAAGATATAGCAGATAGATAGCACCCAATATTTTTACCACAGTAAACGCCATTACTGAGCTAGCCAAGACAAACCCTAAGCTTGTAGCTGAAATAGCGGCTACCAGCAAAATGGCTAATGCGATACCCAATATACCCGCAAATGATTTTAATAAACCTCGCTGAATAGAGTTGTTGACCGTTAATATAACCGCAGGCCCTGGTAACAGTATTGTTGCGAATGCCACGCCTATATAGAGTAGATAGTTATCCATTATAATAAAAAGTTATCCATAGTGCTAAAAAATTACCCATGTTATCTATTACAAGTTGCAGTCTAGCGGCCACGATTTTTTTGTTAAAACTATAGCCGAGTGACGATTAACCGTATGACGATAAAATGCGGTAATAGTGTTGGTTTTATTAATTCAGATTATTTAAAGTGATAGCCTAATAGTTTTTTATTGCACCCAATCAGCAATCTATGAGTTGGGGCGATCTTATCTTCGCCAATGTATTTACATTTTTCATTAAAGACTTCTTGGTACACTAGTTTCTTTTTAATATTATAAGCATAGAATGTTGAATAAAAATTTAGCCTGTCTGACTTTGAATTTTTAACGGTCGATTCAACCAGTAAACCAAAATATTGTGATTGGCCGTCTTCACCTTTAAACCATGCTCCATTAACAGAGCCGTAGCGGCCAGGAATAGAGGGCACTTTAAAATTGGCGACTACTTCTCCTGTTGTTTTCATTACATAAAAATCATTTTTGTCCTCTAGGCTACCAAAAATTAAGTGAGTGCCTTTAGGCTCTGCAGCCCACTTAACAAGACTAAATTTTGAAACATAAGTCGGTGTTGTTAGTGTTTTTAAATACTTAGCTGTAGTAGATCTAATAACAATGTCACCAGAAGCATTGCTATGAACTATGATAGGCCCCGTGTCTTTAAGCCCATCAATTATTTCAACATGCCAAACATTTGTATCTTCTGCTGCTAGTGTTTGTCTACCTTGTCGATCCAATAGATGAAGACCATCACCGGCATTCATGCCCACTACAAAATCATAAACCCCGTCGCGATCTAGGTCGCCATAAGACAGACTATTTGCCGTAGTGCCTATTGGCGAATCTTTAGCGGGATAAACCCACCTTGGTCTGCCCATACTATCGGAGAGCGAGACAGCCTGCCATGCGCCACCAAGGTCTAAATACTCAGGTTTGTCGTCGCCATCGACATCAACTATTTTGATATGTTGATTGTTAAGTAAAAATAGCACTGACGGCGCAATTTTTTTGCCTTGCCTATTGATAAAAACAACACCTTTTGTGCCCGCAACAGTCATCGAGCTTTCGGGGTTTTGATGTGTTGTATACTTTATATCGCTGACGTTGCCTAAATTGTCGTTTGTGACTACAACTACCTTACTAACAAAAACACTACTGACAATAACACCCTCTTCAATGTCTATCTCGGCTACTTGTGCTTTAAACGAGATAAGCATAGCCGCCACTTCTAAAGCAAAACCGATGATAACTATCCATGACTTTATGATGCT
>CAXMPB010000218.1:0-5353 GCA_964195035.1 Cellvibrionaceae bacterium
ATAGGCAATAACGAATACGATTAAACAAATATAACCAATCGATGAAGACGTTAAATCAAACATCACCTCTTCAGTAACTCCAGAAACTTCCGAGCTAAAAAGCAGGGGTGAAAAAATAAAAAGTAAAACAACAGATGCTAATGAAGCAATTGTACGAAGCATGAAAATATCTCGTGAGAATTAGGCTAAACAATAACTAACTAAATGATAATTGACTACATAATAAGTAAAGGAGGATGCTAAAAAAACGGAGCCATCATACAAGAAAAACTCCGTGTATAAATACTCTTCTATAGTCTAACTACCCGTAATAATTTTAATAAAATAAATAACAATACAAAATAATGATAAGTGATAAGCAGTAATAGCCATTAATGAGATTAATTATCTTAAAAAATAAAATGATTAACCCAAAGTCACTTGAAATTATTTCGCTCGCTAACTTTCATTTAATGAGAAATAGGCTGTAAATCAATATTAAGGTCGATAAGTCACCAATAAGCGAATGGCACTTACCATCGGTTTACACGAAGACTTTAGGGCTTCGCGTACATCTGAGAAGTGATTACTTAATTTGTCGACATCTTGGTCACTAATATCACTATTGCGTTGCTGTAATTGTTTAAGTCGGGCAAGCTCAATATGCGCACGCTCATTCAATTGTATTAGCGATGCATTAATAATTTTTTGCGTTTCAACCTCGGCAAGTAGCTCAGCCTGATCAAGCAAGGCGGATATTTGCGTTCTATAATCAGTAACCACCGCTTTACGTATTTTCTTGCCCGCGGTCTCGACAATTTGAATCAATTTCTCTGACGGTAGGGCCGCACTAATGTTATTGGCATTATTAGTGGTGACGACAACACGTAACCCAGACTCGGTTAAATAAGGCTGTATCTGACGTGCATGAGCCGATTGAACAGATAGACTAAACAACACCTCAGCAAATAACATTCCTGGCTTTAAGCTTTTATTGGGTAATAGACCAATACTGGCCACCCCCAAATCTGACAGGCTGATCATCTCGAATAAGCCCTGCATTAGGGGATGATCCCAAGTAATAAATTCTATATCTTCACGGGAAGTCGCCGTGGTGCGATCAAAGGTAATCTCGCAGCCCTCGGCTGGAATACCCGGTATCATCGGCACTAACATTTGATCCGATGGCACTAGTCGATAGCGGCTATCACCTAATGGCTCATAGTGAATATTTAACACATCAGTCATTTTCTCAAGCAGTTTTTGAGGATGATTCTCGGCTTCGTGTTGCTCAATGGCGGCTAGTAAGTTATTGGCATCAGGTTGGCGACAACTATTCATCTCTAATAGACGATCGCGACCTTGCTCTAACTGTTGCAACCAAGCTTGCAACTGACTGCGAACTTCTGGCTCAACTAATGTTGGATTTTCACAATATTTATCATACCACTGATCATGAATTAAACCCGCAGCAGGATTAATTTGCTCAATAGAGGATAAAATATCATGAAACCAATGCAGTCTTTGCTCAGCTAATTCTGATTCGACACAGACGTGAATTTCGATATCTTGTGTTTGACCAATTCGATCAAGGCGGCCAATCCGTTGTTCAAGTACATCGGGATGTTCGGGTAAGTCCCAACAAACTAGACGATGACAAAACTGAAAGTTTCTCCCTTCACTGCCAATTTCTGAACACAATAATAATGGCGCGCCCTCGTCATCACTATCGGCAAAATAAGCCGCTGCACGGTCGCGCTCTATCAAGGTCATATCTTCATGAAATACGGGACAATCAATACCAGTTTTACGATACAAAGATTCCTTTAACTCAAGCACATCTTCTTTATCGTGGGTAATTAATAATAGTTTTTCGTCTTGATGGCGTTTAACAAAATTGACTAACCATGAAAATTTTTCATCGTCACCGTCAATCTTATGCGTCATCAATTTTCGCTTAGGAAAACCTGGAACACCATGACGTGTGTTGCGATAAATCATACGACCAGTGCCGTAACTATCGAGCAATAACTCGGTGAGTGCTTTTTTAGAGATAGTGGCTTCACCACAATTAGAGGCATCACCTGAATTAGAGGCATCACCTGAATAAGAGGCATCGGTATTATTAGACGCTTCACCGGCATCAACAGAATTAAAGTCACTATTGAGCTTAAAGGAAAAATGCTCGGCAAGTTTTACTAATTGTTCATCACTGACAACACTATTGATATCATCGTCATCTATAGCTAACAACTCTTGCAAATCATCCGCCAATGCTTGATAACTTTCATAGGCTGCTTTGAATTCTTCAAAGGAGTGAAATTTTTCGCTATCTAACAACTGTAAACGAGAGAAGTGACTTTTCAAGCCTAGGCGCTCAGGCGTCGCCGACAACAATAACAAGTGTGTGGTGTGTGCGGCTAACTTACGCAATTGGTTGCTTTGATGTGTTTGTGTTAGCCCAACGATTAAGTTAGCAGTAGGAGCTTGCTCCAATGCCTCTTTATCGGGTGAGGCCTCCTCATCATAGGGTGAGGTCTCCCCGAGCTCCTTGCCTGATTCCTGCCCTAATTCTGATAGATTAAAGTGGTGTGCCTCATCGACAATAACCATATCCCAGTGATCGGCAGCTAGTGATCGCTCTTCATTTAAAAAGTCGTGAGAGGCGATAAATACACGGGTATCGTTGAGATCTGTATCACCGTCAGAATCAGTGTCAATTTCACTATCAATCAAACTACAATAAATCGAAAAACACCGTAGCATCTCGACAAACCACTGAACACATAAAGCCTCTGGCACTAAAATAAGAACACGACTAGCATGAGCCTGTAATTGTAAGCGCTGTAAAATAAGACCCGCCTCTATGGTTTTGCCCAAACCAACTTCATCCGCCAATAAAACCCTGACCGGCAGTCGACTCGTTGCAGACTGAGCAACATATAATTGATGGGGTGTCAGACTAATGCGGGCACCCATTAAACCAATTACGTCAGAGCGTAACCACTGTTGATAAGCTCGCGATAATTGCTCGCGCACGTCAAACCAACTGGGCTTATCAAGCTGTGTAGCTAGCAATCTTTTCAGAGGGTGATTGAGCTGAATATTAGCGGCTAATTGTGTCTCGGGTATGGGCTCGCCCACCTCGTCAATATAGATCAACAAATCATTTATATTTTCAACGCGACTGACTCGATGCGTTGCACCATCTACCGTCTCGATCAGCTCTCCCTCAGAAAATATTGCGCGAGTGAGGGGCGCATGTTTAATCGCGTATTGACGAATATCACCCGTTGCCGGAAACTCTAGCGTAATACTTCGACCTTCACATTCAACAACAAGACCTAGACCTAATGAGGCATCGGTATCTACCAACCAGCGCTGACCAATTTGAGGGGTTTCCATAAATGTATTCTATTGTCTCTAAATAAATAAGTGTGTAGGGGTGCCATAGTATGGGTGCCATAGTAGGCGCTCTTCACCCCATAAAATTTGGCGTGCAGTCTACCAGAGTCACGCTCGCTTGTTAGGATCTATTTAACCTAAAAATCAGAAGGGAACCTTTGAGCGTATATCAATCAATTGTCTAGAGATAGGGTGCTCAAATCCAAGCTGATTAGCATGAAGTAATAAACGTGGGCTTTTATCTAGTATCGGTTTAGGTGCATAAAAAAAATCGCCGACAATAGGATGACCAAGCGATAACATATGAACGCGTAATTGGTGGGAGCGACCCGTTTTAGGCTGAAGCTTTACTCGCGTCCAATTGTTAACTGCATCGTACTCTTGGCTTTTGTAATAAGTTAACGCAGCCTTGCCAGATTCAAAGCAAACCTTTTGAATCGGCCTATTTTCCCAGTCACAAATTAATGGCTTATCTATCTCCCCACTTAATTGATTTAACTGGCCATCGACAACGGCAATATAGGTTTTATTGATTAAGCGCTTTTCAAACAAATGTCCCATTGCGACTTGCGCAGCATGACTCAACGCCAAGATCACAATCCCTGAGGTTGCCATATCAAGCCTATGAATAATTCTCGCATTAGGGTATTGGGGAAGCAGACGGTTAATCAAGCAATCTTGTTTATCGGGCCCCCGCCCGGGTGTTGTCAACATATCGTGTGGCTTATCGACCACTAATAGTGCGTCATCTTGATACAAAACAGGGATCATAAAAAGGAGTCATCCAAGAGATTTAAACCTATATTTAACACTCGTCGTCACAACTTATGCCTTAGACTCATGTATTTAAACTACAGCAACTTTACTTTTTCTTTTTGGCAGCGCTCACATCGATATTTAGTCACTAATTTACCCTGTTTTACATCAAATTGTTGTTTGACGACAATCTTCCATTTATGAAAGCCATCGCGACATAAACTATTACCTTTATGCTTTTCCCACAGGCTCTTTTTTTTAAATGTAAGCACATCGCCCATAATGACTTTACCCTAAATGACTTACTCTAATTAGATGTAGCACACAGCTTATCACCGCAGCTGCGTGATTTTCATCTCTTATATGCTTTCTAGTAGACAACAGTGATAAGCATAAAGATGCTATCCCCTACCCCTAACAAGCTATAACGAAAATAAAATCACTATCAATCGGCTCACTAACACCCTATCTACTTGGCTAATTCTACCTTAACTAAAATCGATTCCGCCATCGTAATCAGCACCACTTTCTTTTTTATTATCCGGTGTTGACCCAGATCTAACGGGTGATATTTTTGTCGTAAAATTTTCGGCATTTTCTTTTATTTGATCCTCTAAACTTAAGCTTTTTTCAAGGTGTTTAGCCTTGATCCGTGCCTTAGGCTTAATAGACATACTGACGTTGATAGACGCTTGAGGATTGATCGGCGCTTTTGGTTTACGAGCCTCTTTCGGCTCGAAAGATACTTTAGGCCTGATAGCTTGGTTGGGGCTAGCTAACCCTTTTTCTTTTTGCCCTTTAAAACGCGTTAAGAAAAGGTCAAACTCTTTTGATTTTCTTGTCATATTCGGCAAGTCTTTTAAAGCCTCTGCCATTAACTCTAGCGCGAGAATCAAGCGACTAAAATTGGGAGATTGTTTATGTATACCATTGAGTAGTCTGACCACAGAAAGTGAATCTCCGCTGGCCCAACATTCTTGAGCTAACAGTAGCTTATCAGCAGGAGTGTTGGGGATAAAGTTAGGATACACCCTTAGTATTTTTTTGTAGATAAATGTTAGTTGGTCTTTTGCTTGATTTTTTACTAAAAAACTAATGTACATAGGCACAAAGGCATCGATGATAGGAATATTTTTAGTGGCTAATAAAAGTTCTAAACATTTATCGTGTAATGTTTTATTTTTATTGTGCTTTTTTATACCTTCTTGAAACA
>CAXMPB010000219.1:0-4464 GCA_964195035.1 Cellvibrionaceae bacterium
TTCATCTATTACGATTATCTATGGCCATTATCGAACGTACGTGCAATGCTTTTACAGCCAACGCCTAACCTTTTCACAGTAGTGTCGATAATCACTACCAAACTTCTCGCATAGAATTTCTTCTTCAGGCTTTATTTGAAATAAAGTAATGAACAATAAAAAAAGTAATAATACAAAAACATTTGCTGGGTTACCAAGCCACAATGCTGCACCAAACAATAACAACAACAAACCAAGATACATAGGGTTTCGGCTATAGCGATATAAGCCCGCAGTGACTAATTGATTGGTATTTTTTGGCGACCGTGGATTAATAGTTGTCTTTATTTTTATAAAGCTAATAATTGCGATCACATCGATCGTTAAGCCCGTAATGATGACAATAGTAGCGAGGGGTTTTTGAGCAATAAAAGAAAAAGAGAATTGCGGTAATAAACTATGAAGCCACCATATACCAGTTAAAAAGAATAAACCATATGCAGGTGGCGGGATAATTAATTTCATTATTTTTTGTATAATTAATTATGTTGTCTACGAATTGTCCGTAACGATATTATCTGCCTTAACTTCTGTGGGTTCATCAAATGCCGCATCGCCTTCCTCTACCGCTGTATCGATAGCATCGATGGTGAGCATGCCATTCAATACGCCAACAAGTTCTTTGATACCGTCGCGCTTTAAGGATGAAAATAATTGCACGGTAACGAGGTCGGTGACACCGGCTTCGTGCAAGTTTTTTTGTACAGACAGTAAGGTTGTCTTAGCGGGACCCTTTTTAAGCTTATCGGCTTTAGTTAACAAGATGTGTACGGGCATTTTAGTTTCTATCGACCAGTTCAACATCATCGTGTCAAACTCTTGCATGGGGTGACGTATATCCATTAACAAGATTAAACCCTTTAAAGACTTTCTATTATGAAGATAAGTCGATAAGTTAGCATTCCACTTCTTTTTAACCGACATCGGGACCTTGGCATAACCATAACCGGGCAGGTCGACTAAACAGCGATGATCAGCGATTTGAAAATAATTAATAATCTGGGTGCGTCCAGGGGTTTTACTAGTGCGAGCCAGTTTTTTATTACCCGTTAGGGTGTTTATTGCACTTGATTTACCTGCGTTTGAACGTCCCGCAAAGGCTACCTCAGCACCGCCCTCAGCAGGACAGCGAGCCAGATCAGGCGCACTGTATAAAAATTCTGCATTTTGATAACTGTTTCGATAGGACATTCTCAAACCTTTTTGCGCAAGCGTGTGTGTTTTTATCAGATTAGGTTATAATTGATCTTTTATAAGCCTTGGTATGTAGTGTATTGTACCTGCTAATTATTGCACTAATGAATTTATTAGTTATTAAGGGTGGTTATTATAAAAGCACATAGTAGAATCTGCTTGTTGGGTGCAATAATAACTCGCTCTTATAGCCATGAATTCAGTATTTATAACGATTTAAAATAGGTTAAAAAATGAATAATAGTAAGTCTCTATTAACGGCCATGGTGATAGTTTGTTCTACTTTTTTAATGACTAGCAATGTATTTGCCAACGAAGAAGAAGTCTATGTGGGTGACCCAGAAGAAGGCAAGTCGCTCGCTAATTCTGCAGGTTGTGGTGGTTGTCATGGTGCTGATGGTAATAGTCCAGCGCCTTCTTTTCCAAAGATAGCGGGTCTAGGTGCCAACTATCTCTTAAAGCAATTACAAGATGTACGTGAAGGCAATCGTGTTATTGTTGAAATGGATGGCTTAGTCGATGACTACGACGACGACGAGCTTAAAGATTTGGCCGCATATTATAATTCTCAAACACTACAATTAGCCGGTGCTAAGCCGCTTGAAGTCAAAGTAAATGCCGGTATTAAAGTCGATGGTCTTAAGTTAGGTGCTCGCGTTTATCGTGCTGGTAATCTAGAGACAAATGTACCCTCCTGTATGGGTTGTCACTCACCACGTGGTTTAGGTAACGAGCCTGCAGGTTACCCTAGACTTGGTGGCCAGTATTCAGAGTATATTGCTAAGCAATTGCGTGCTTACAGAGACGGTGAGCGAGTGCATGAAATTATGAACACGGTGGCTAAAAACATGACAAATGCCGAGATTGATGCCGTAGCTAACTTTATTGCAGGTTTGAACTAACACAAACCTATATTTAACAGTAGGATTCAGTATTTGTTCATATTGTTTAACGTATATAAGGGTGACTAATGTCACCCTTAATTGTTGATGGCTTATCTAAAGTTAACAATAGTAGTGCTGTAAGGGAACTTAGTTTCTATTAATAGTCAAAGCCAAGGTATGGTGAATTTAATTTTTTGGAGGCAGTATGTTTAAGTGGTTCATAATTGCATGTATATCAGTGTTATCGATGGGTTCGATAGCACAGGAACAGTTCATTGCAGGACAGCACTATCAAGTAATTGAAAAACCTGTTCGCACTGCTGACCCCAGCAAAATTGAGGTAACCGAAGTCTTTTGGTATGGCTGCCCGCATTGTAATAGTTTTCGTCCAGTATTTGATCAGTGGCAAAAACAACTCGATGACACCGTCTATACCGAACATTCGCCCGCAATGTGGAATAAAGGTATGGTTGTGCACGCGCGTGTTTTTTATACGGCCAAAACCTTAGGTAAGCTTGATGTGATGCATAAAGAAATATTTGATGCGATGCATATTAAGCGTAAACGCCTATTAAAAGAGGGCGAAATTTATACATTGTTTGAAAAACACGGTGTTTCTAAAGAACAGTTTAATAAAGTGTTTTCATCCTTCGGTGTGAACTCTATGGTGCAGCAAGCCGATGCCCGTGCGCGTAGCTATGGTATTACAGGTACACCAGAGCTTATAGTCAATGGAAAATACCGCACTTCTGGGAGAATGGCGGGTTCCTCTACTAGTGTCTTAAAGGTCGTCGAGTATTTAATTGAAAAAGAAAAGGCACTTAAATCTTAAGTCAGGACTGAGCACTGTCTCACGCCTTATAAAAGCCGCTAAATCTAGATTTAGCGGCTTTTTTGATTAGTCCCCCGTACCGTCTCCCGCCCTCTGTCATTTTATTTATTATTCGATAAATCACTTTCTTATTCGTCCATTTATCTCACAGTGTCTATACTTTAAAAATCATGTTGTTTATACCGTTGTAACAATGGACAAAACGAAAGTAAATTATGACTGAACTAAATAACCCTTGGCGAGATAAGTATCGCCGCAGCCTTACGGAACAAGAGCGATTAGAAGGTACCGTAGAGGCGCAAAAAAAGATGCTACTACTTGCAGTGCTTAATTTATCTGCCGCTGCTACTGGTAAAGATGTTGCCTTAGATGAGCGCCTACATGCCATTATTGCAAGTATTAACGGTAACGATGTAGCAAGTCTTGACCGCATGCTTAAATCATTACCTAGAGTGACCCAAGAGGCAGATAAGAGACAACAAGCTCATTGGCATGAAATAACAGTCTTAATGACGGCCATTGCCTCACAAACACAAAAACAAACACCCTCTATTAATCTTAAATCACCGATTAGTAGTTTTAAAAAACAACTCCCCAAATCGTCACCTTCGGTTATGGGTGCCGCGATCAAAAAATATCTCGATCAGCTTAGCGATATACAGCAACAAGCGATTAGTCATGGGCCTAAACCTAAAACGGGAATATTGGGCAAATTATTCAAGGACCGGCTAGTAGACGCGGCACCGGTATCCACAACGACAGATCTTGGTTATAAAGAAGAGGCTAATGCAGAAGACGTTACATTAGCGGTTGATGTTGCACCCAAAATAATTATCCCAGTGGTAGGAGATGAAAATTGGGAAGAAGTCGACGAGAGTGTTTTAGGTAAAGATAAAGTCCACGCAGGTGAGTTACTAGCTAAAGAGCCTGATGCAGAAGATGTTGGTTATCAACGAGAGAGAAATAAACCTGAATCTATATTGCGAGAAGAAGACGGTCATCAAACCTCGCCCGAGGTTCCTGGTCGTGTATCGATCATATTGGTCGAGTTATTAGATCATTTTAAAACGGTTCCCGCTGCGCAGCAAAAAGCTATTAGAGCGCGTAAGCGTATCGCACAAGGACTACGCTGGTTTGAGCTCGTCCCGACTCTAGAAGATATAAGAGATTTTGTTTTACAGGCCTATATAGGAGCCGATAAAGATTATCAGCAGTACCTAGAGCACCTTTACGGAGAGTTGTCAGAAATTTTGTGCGCTCTAGGTGTGTCGATTGAAACAGACGAACGAATGCGTGCGGCAACAGATACATTGCAAGAAAATGTTAGCGAGGAGATGAGCAATCTTACGCAGGCGCTGAACGACAATAATATAGAGTCACTTAAACAAGCGGTTGAAGGCCATGTAAATCAACTACAGCTTGCGTTAACTCAGTTTTCTGAGCAAAGCGTACCAAATGATGAGCGTGAAAGTTTAAGAAAACAGCTACATAGCCTTTCAGGTAAAGTTAAAGAAA
>CAXMPB010000220.1:0-11650 GCA_964195035.1 Cellvibrionaceae bacterium
CAAGACTTTTCTATTCCCGGCGTTAAGCCCGAGGGGCGAATACGTATCGATTATAGTGATGTTGTAGTGAGTTTTGATGATGGCGAGATAGTGGTATTGCGAAAGCCTGCTTTGTCTATCACACAATTAGCTTATGGTGCCATGCATCCCAATGTGCAGTTATCGGCCCGTATTGCACCACCGATGATAGGCTTGGGTTTGCTAGAAGCTATTGAAGAAGAACAAATTCGACATTTCGCCGATCCTAGTGATAGCGATAGCAATGGTATCTCGGGTCGCGTAAATGAAGTTTGGAGCCCTAAACAGAAAAAATTAGCGCTGGGCCGTTTTGGCTGGAAAGCAGGACAGCCCAGTGTATTGGAGCAAAATGCAGGTGCTTTTAATGGCGACCTAGGTATTACATCAACATTGTTAACGAGTGATGACTGTTCGCCTGCACAAAAAAAATGTCGACAAGCGACAAATGGCAACGGACCACTAGGCGAGCCAGAAGTAAGCGATAAAATACTTAATTTTGTTACTTTCTACTCAAAAAACTTAGCCGTGCCCGCGCGCGGAGATGTCAATAAGCCTTCTGTTAAATTAGGAGAGCGTTTGTTTACAACCTTAGGTTGTGCTGCATGTCATAGGCCGACATGGAAGACCTCAGCTAATTACTCGATGACTTGGCTAGCCAATCAAACAGTTCACCCCTACACCGACTTACTACTTCACGATATGGGTGAAGGTTTGGCAGATAATCGCCCTGAGTTTGAAGCTAGCGGGCGCGAGTGGCGCACTTCACCGTTATGGGGAATTGGTTTAAGTAAAGTTGTGAGTAAAAAAGCGAGTTTTCTTCATGATGGACGAGCGCGCAATTTACAAGAGGCTGTTTTGTGGCATGGTGGTGAAGCACAACAAAGCCAAGAAGCATTTATAGAATTGCCTAAAAGTCAGCGCAATGCACTAATGGATTTTTTGAACAGTTTATAGCTGATAAGTAGTCGATTAGTAATTAATAAAATGAATGATGGAATAAAATAATGAAGTTTTTGATATTGAGCAGCACTTTTTTTATGGCTACTTTTTTAGTAGGGTGCGGGCAAAAAGATAGCTCTGTTGGTTTTGTTGAAAATATTTCAAAAAATATTATTGAGAAAAATTACCGAGAGCTATATCAGCATGCGAATACTCTTGTTAATGCTACGCTTGACTGTGAGAAAAAAGAGACGAATCCTCAACATATAATAGAAGGGCTAAAGTCTATTTGGGGCGATGTTATGTCGAGTTGGCAGCGTGTTCAGTGGGTTCAGTTTGGTCCAATAAAAGAAGACGGGCGAGAATGGGCCTTACAGTTTTGGCCTGACAAGAGAAATCTTGTGGGTAAACAAATAAATGCACTTGTTCAAGATGGCAGTGTTATTTCTGACGCGAGTTTGAGCCGCAGTGGTGTTGTTGCACAGGGCTTATCGGCAATGGAGTACCTGATTTTTGATAAAACTAGTCAGAAATTTTCAAATGATGCTCTGCATAGCGATTTAACTTTTTTGCAAGTTTGTATGTCTAGTATAGCTATTAGCAAAGCAATCTATAAAACAAGCAAGGCATTGCTTGATGGCTGGGTCGAGTATGATAATGATAATTTAAGTGATTTTGAAAACCCTTCTGAACGCTCAAAAATTGTAGATGCCCAACAAGCAATATCAATTATTGTTAATAATATAGTAGTAATGGCAGATGTTATGGCTAATAGAAAAGTTGGCTCACCATTTTATTTAAATAATACATCCGTTGATATTGACGAACGTGTTAAAAAAAGTAACCCGTTTTTCTTAGAGTCTTGGCGAAGTGAGCGATCTCGTCTTAATTTGAAAAATAATATTGAAGCATTACAAGAGATTTTATCAAATGGTGGGCTTAACGAGTTGTTAGACAAAAACTCTGCAAATGATCTTTCTGTAACTTTAGAAATACAAATAGCTAAAATATTGTCTATCGTAAATCTAAGCGAAAGTCAGCCATCGTATTTTAAACAGTTGTCAGTGGATAAGTTAACCGCTATTGATAATATTCAGCCTTTGTATAATGAATTAAATGTATTGCAAAAAATGATGGCGGTAGATTTATCCAAAGCACTAAATGTACAGCTTGGCTTTAATGCAAATGATGGTGACTCTTGAGTGGTTATTTATATAAATTATACGCTGTTGATTTGATATGAAGTTAAATAGACGCAATCTTTTGGTGGCCGGTTTGGCATGCCTGCCTTTAGGCGTAACGGCTGCTTATTCTTTGTTACGTTATCCGACACATACATCCCCAATTATTCCAAAGTATTTGTTGTTATCCTCGGTTACCGACAAGCAGGGACTTCATTATTTAGCAGCTTTAAATGAGGCTGGTGAAATTCATTATCAATTGCCTATCCCCGAGCGCGCACACGATAGCCTTTTTAATTCAAGAAGAAGCGAGGCTATCTATTTTGGTCGTAGTCCAAGCCAGTCAATTTATGTTGTAAATGTTATAGATAAAAGATTAACAACTGTTATAGCATCGGCACAAAATAGATGTTTTTATGGTCACGGTATTATCGATAAAACGTATAGCTATCTCTATGTTGTCGAAAAAAATATGCGCACTAATAATGGGTGTGTTGGTGTTTACGATGTTAATGATCGTTATAAAAGAATTGACGAGATTGACAGCTATGGTGTTGGTCCGCATCAAATATCATTATTGTCGGATAATAAAACATTAGTAGTAGCAAATGGCGGTTTGCTAAAAGATAGCAATAAAAACATTATTAATTATGATGATTTTCGATCATCACTTGCCTATATTAATAGTGTTAACGGTACATTAATAGACAGCTACGCAAGCGAATTTTCGGGAAATAGCTTAAGGCATTTGACGGTAGATATCGAAGACCGTGTTTTTGTTGGTGCGCAATCGTATAGTGATGAGATAAGCCCGTTAATTTTTTATCATGGCGGCGAAGATCAATTAACGCCTTTTGTGACCGAAGAATATATTTGGCAAGCACATAAAAAGTATACGGCAAGTCTTGCGGTTTATAATAATCAGCTCATAGTTTCATCGCCTAGAGGTGGCGTGCTGACATTTTGGGATACCAAAGAAAAGCGCTTTTTGTCGAAGCACAACTATATTGATGTCGCAGGGTTATCTATGCAATCGACAAAGGATGCTTCAAGCTTATTTGTAACCACGGGGCAAGGTAGGGTTGTGAGCATCAATATGGGGACTGAATCAGTCTCAAAGAGCGCTAGTCATAGCTATTACTCGGAGAATATTGCCTGGGATAATCACTTGTCGTTGGCAGCGTTGTCTTCTTGATTAATACATAAAAATTAATGCGCGTGTGAACAATAGAATTAAAAGCCTAGCTTATCGGGGTTAGATCATGAGTGATTTGATCTGCCTAGACTGGCTTGACGAAATGGGCTGAAAAATACGATTATTTAGTGAGTATGAGTTTTTTACTACGAGTCATTTGTAATCGATACTCGCCACCATTGTGTTGAATTAAAATTGCGTTCTCTCCTTGTAATAATTCCACAGAGGTAATGGTTCTAGTCGTAAAGGTTCTTTGCGGCTCTTCAGATGTTAAATTAATAGCGTTATTTGGCATTATTATTCTCCTTAATAGGTTGAAAGGGCAATATAGATTCTTTTATGATTTAGTTATAAAAAATAAAAAGCTTTTTTGTTATAGTACAGCTTAGCTAACAACCAAATGATAATGATTATCATTTGGTTTATCAAGAGGTTTCTGTGGTTTAATTTTCTTTCGGGAGCTAAGTATCATCTCCTTTAATGTTTAAATAGAACATACTGTTCTACGTGGTAATGCAATGATCAACATATTATTAGAAATAATCCCTATTTTTGTGCTCATATTAATGGGCTTTGGTTTGATGCGTTTTAGTATTCCGAGCTTAGAGTTTTGGCATTTAAACGATAAGCTCGTGTATTGGGTCTTGATTCCCTCGCTTTTATTTAATAGAACGTCCCAAATTGAGCTAAGTGCCGATTTAATTGGTAAATATGCGGTAGTTATTTATAGCGCATTTTTTGCGGCCATCATTTTAGCTATTATCGTCTCCAAACTATTTAAGTGGTCGGCCCCGTCCATGACATCTGTTATGCAAGGGTCGGCAAGACACAATACTTTTATTGTTTTGGCGGTGGCCGAGAGTTTATATGGCTCTAGCGGTTTATCGACGGCTGCACTAGGGTCTGCTATTTTGATTCCCATCACTAATATTTCAATGGTTATCCTAATGGTCTGGAATTTAAGTGAAGGCCAAAAACTGCATAAAGTATTCTTAAGTACCTTGCGCGAGCTTGCACGAAATCCGTTGATTATTGCGGTACTGCTTGGTATCAGTTTTAATCTTTTACAGTGGCAAAGTGTGCCGGTGTTACACGAGACAACGCGTCTGTTGGGTGCAGCCGCACTTCCCATTGTATTGTTAGGTGTCGGTGCCAACATTAAGGTGAGAAACTTTACCAGTCGTTGGTTGCCGGTTGCAGTTTCTTGTGCGTTAAAAATGATTGCATTTCCGGCTATTATCTTTGCCTCGTGTATTTATTTAGAGTTAAGCGCAGTTCAAACATCCATTGCTATTTTGTTTGGAGCCGTTCCCACGGCTGCAGGTGGCTATACGCTGGCTAAGCAGTTGGGTGGTGATGCACCTTTAATGGCAACCATTGTTGTTGTTCAAACAGGGCTGTCCATTATTACAATTCCAATTACGATGACATTAGTAAATATGTACTTTGGTGTCTAACCATGTGGTTGTTGTTCAAACAGGGTTGTGCATTATGACTATTCTAATTACTGTTAATATGGCATCAGTCGGTATGTATTTTGACGTATGAAAAAGTCGTTTTGCGTACACGTAATTGATAATTAAAGGTTAGTTTTAATTGAAAAGTGAGGGGATAATTTTTATTTAATGAGCGCAATTGATTGAGCTCATATTTTTTTTCTAATGTTTTAGGCTTCTGTTCTAGATTTTTGATCGGCAATAAAACATCGATATTGATGACGGCCAGACTTCTTTGCCTCGTATAATGCTTGATCTGCTTGGTCTAATAAAATTTTAGGATCGGTAGATTCTTCATTAGGAAAAAAAGTTATCCCAATGGACATGCCAATATTGAGGGTCTGCTCATCAATGTCGAAGGGTTTTTTCATTTCTTCAAGTAGCTTTTGTGCAAAAGCTTGCGCTTGGTCTGGGTTTATCTCTTCTAAAATCATGGCAAATTCATCGCCTCCTAAGCGAGCTGCGGTATCACCCATACGAATATATTGGCTTAGTCTTTTGGCACACATTTGTAAAACTTTATCACCAGTTGCGTGACCTAGTTCATCGTTGATTTTTTTAAAATGATCGAGATCGATATAGCAGATAGCATGATGTCTATCACAGCGATGAAGTTGATCGGTAAGGTGTGTTAATCGGGTAAAAAAAAGGTTGCGGTTGGCAAGGCCCGTCAGCGAGTCATGGTTGGCTAAATGTTCGTGCTCTGAAGAGGTTTCTTTAATGTTGCTGACAAGATCTTTTAGCCAGCTCATATAATTATTAATCCCTTTGGCAATATGGGTAACTTCATCGTTGCCGTCGTCTACAATTTTTATCGAAAAATCACTATCGTTGATACTGCGAGTGAGTATCATATCAATATTACGAATACGTGAAATAATATTTCTTGCAAGATAATAAGATAAGCTGATAAGGGCTAAAATAATAGCTGCCATTATAACGCCCCCCACTATTAAATAACGCTGGCTTTGAGCTAACATCTGCTGAGATTGATTCAAGATATATAAAGCTTGTTCGTCTATAAGGCTCTTGATCGCTTCAATACGTTTTGTCGCAACAGGAAACCATTTTTCGGGTGTTGGGCCTTGAATATTACTTAGCTGCTTATATTGATTAATAAAATCATTTTGAATGGAATTAACCTGCGTAAAAGCTGATGATCTGCTTAAGTCAGTTAGCGCCGCTTTAGTATGAAATTGCCTGTTATTTATCAGTGTTGCTAAGCTGCGATCAAAATCTTTAATGTAAGTATAAATCTTTGCATAATCTTCAATGGATACTGAGCCTCGAGCGTATACGCCGTTAAGGTATCCACGACTTTGGCCAGATCTTTCTTCTAGCCATTGCATGACCACCATATTATCTAATTCGCTACGAAGATTGACGTCTGTAACAAGGCTTGTTAATAGGTCAATAGTGTCGATCGCTTTTTTATTAAGCGATGAATAATAAGCAAACGCATTGGAGTTAGTGCTCAGTTGATCAACTTTGTCACGGATATTATTTTTTTGTTTGAGCAAGCCAATGAGCTGATTAATATTGGCATTTATATTTTGTAAGATACGTGGGTTAGCATTAAGAAATATTTGCAGCTCATCAACAGTCAAATCACTTTTTCTACGTTGTATAACTACTTTATCTTTGCCAGTGGTGCCGTCACTGCCTAAAAAGCCAGCCGTAAGGCCTCGCTCTACCGCATGTTCATGTGCAATATGATCTAGCTTTAATGCAAGTTCAATGATTGCTACTGTCTGATAACTATTTGTTTGTATATCTAATAGCTCTTTACCTTTGTGAGCCAAAAGAGCGATCAATAGAATTAAAGGCAGTGTCGATAGGAACAGAAGTTTGATGCTAATAGAGAGTCGAGAAAAAAACATTAATAGCTTGCCTTGCAGGACTATATAAATAGTTCAAATAAATTTAAGCTATTAAATGAGTTGGTTTAGATTATGATGAAAATTAGTTTAGTCGATGGCAAGGTGAAGTCAAGGTGATTGGAGTACTTAAAACTCTATTCAGCATTTATTGATAGTGTGAAAAATCGATCGGATATGCGCCAAATTATCAGAGTTAAGTATTTGTCAGCATGTTTATGTCTATGAGCATATAATTTTTTACGTTATACATTAATAAGATGTGTCTAACAACATAAAGGAGCTCAAAATGAAACTCAAAAAAATAATGCCTAACGCGGCCATTACTGCCTTGGCATCACTCGTGGTCTCTATCGTGATAACGCTTTTTTCTAGCCAAAACGCTGTTGCGGCTGTCGTTAAAATTACTCCTTTGGGCAGTATGGAGGGTGAGTTTTGCCAACTAGATCGTGCGATGGTATTTGAAGACCCCAGCGGTACTCGTGTACTTTATGATCCCGGTCGTACGGTAGCGGGTGCCAATGATCCACGTCTAGGCAAGATCGATGTGTTATTAGTTAGCCATATGCATGGTGACCATGTAGGTGATAAGCACATAGAAAAACCGGGTAAGGGCGAATGTGGTGCAAGCTCTTTTCCGGTGAAATCCTTACCTAATACTAATGCCGTGAATATTGCCTTAGCCAAAGGCGCAACCATTTTGACCGGTAGCGAAATGCCTAAGTTTTTTGCGGGCAAACTAGGTGCACTTGGTGGCGATCCTAAAAAATCACAATTAGTGCGCTTTGGCGCCTCTAAAAAAATCGGCGGCGTCACTATTACCACAGTGCCTGCTTCACATTCTAATGGCGTTTCGGGCCATATGATTGGTGGCGAGTTGGGTGATATGCTCAATGCAGCTGGTTTAAATGCCTCTGTTGGCCCACCAACGGGTTACGTATTAACCTTTTCAAACGGGCTTGTCGCTTATCTTTCGGGTGATACGGGTATTATTGCCGAGCAAAAAACCGTTGTTGGTGATTATTACAAAGCCAAGCTAGTGGTGATTAACATCGGCGATACTTTTACCACCGGCCCTAAAGAAGCCGCATGGGTTGTTAACGAACTGGTAAAACCCAACTCTGTTATTGCCTCACACGCTAATCAGCCGTCGACAAAAGACGGGCAAGTTATTGAGGGGACTCGAGTCGAAAGCTTTATTAAAATGAGTGAAATGTCTGTGCATGTGCCCTTAAGTGGAGTGACAATGAGTTTTAATAAGAAAGGTCTTTGTACTAAGGGCTGTTAGATCATTCGCTAAATAGTCTTATTTCATCATTGTATTTGTCAGTCTTTTAATGCTAGTTTTTTACAAGTTGCACGGTAAAGCTCAATATATATTTACTGCAAAAAATGGGTATAAAAAGACTGAGGAATTCGTCGAACATTAATGGAGTAGTTAATTAACGGCTATTTATTATGCGAGATATTTTTTTGCCATAACCGTCAATAGCCTACTTTTTATTATAGATTGAGCTAGTGATGGCCTAATCTTTGATATACTGTCGCGCCTAGCGTTAAAAGAGATGTGCACCTACACTAGGCGCCTTTATAGCGCACTATCGGTGCCTATACTGCCGTAACCACCGAAGGTTATAGGGTAACGTATAGATAACACATGACAATTGAAAGCCTATAAAAGCACTATCGCTGTTTATAAATTGAAACTATTAATTGTCATTATCAATTGTCACTATTCAAAAATTAAGACTGATACTTAATTTATTACATTAATCAAACAAGTCAATAACAGGAGCTCGCATGAGTCAACACTACCCATCACTGGTCGCCGGTCTAGAAGATTCTGGTAATCATAAAGACGTCTCTTCCCCTTACGATGGCTCTGTTATCGGCACTGTCTCCACCGTAGACACCTTAGGCGCTGAGCTCGCCTTAAAAACCGCTTACGAAATTTATCGCGACCGCAGCCGCTGGTTATCAAAAGTAAAGCGTATCGAAATATTAGAAAAAGCCGCAGCTATTATGCGCGAGCGTTTTGATGAACTCGTCATAGAAAGTGCTCGTGAAGGAGGTAAACCTTTTGCCGACTCGATCGTTGAAGTCAATCGCGCCATCGATGGTGTGCTCAACTGTGTAGAATGTATTCGTACCGATGCCGGAGTTGAGATTCCAATGGGAATTACTCCTGCATCTGAAGGCCATATTGCCTTTACTCGCCATGAACCTATTGGTGTTGTAGTCGCTGTCAGCGCTTTTAATCACCCATTAAACCTTATTGTTCACCAAGTCTGCCCAGCCCTTGCCAGCGGCTGCCCGTTTATCGTTAAACCTGCAAGCGCTACACCCATTACCTGCTTGCGCTTTGTGAAAATTTTACACGAAGCCGGCTTGCCCGAAGCCTATGGTCAGGCCATTATTACTGATTCAAACACGACGGCATCAGTATTAGTGACCGATGAGCGCGTGGGTTTCTTTAGCTTTATTGGTAGTGCCGCTGTCGGTTGGATGTTGAAATCTAAACTGGCACCCGGTGTCCGTTGCGCGCTCGAGCACGGTGGTGTTGCCCCCATTATTGTTGAAGCCGATGGCGATTTAGACGATGCAGCACCGCTGCTAGCCAAAGGCGGTTTTTATCATGCAGGGCAGGTATGCGTATCGGTACAGCGGATATTTGCACACCGTGATATCGCTCGTGACCTAGCTAACCGAATAGCTTCACTTGGCAGTGCCATGAAGGTTGGTGATCCGACCTTGGCGGATACCGAGATTGGTCCGCTAATTAACTCAAAAGAAGTCGACCGTATTGACCTGTGGGTTCAAGAGGCAATCAAGGCGGGTGCCGAGGTGCTGTGTGGTGGCAACCGTCTACCCAACAACTGTTATGAAGCCACCGTATTATTAAACCCACCCAAGGACTGCACTATTAGCAAAACAGAAATCTTTGGCCCCGTTATTTGTGTTTATAGTTATGATGAAGTCGACGAGGCCATTGCCGAAGCCAATTCGCTTATGTTCTCTTTTCAAGCGGCGGTGTTCACCAAAAATATTGACAAAGCGTTACATTTTTATACCCAAATTGATGCTGCTGCAGTGATGATTAACACCCACACCGCCTTCCGCGTAGACTGGATGCCTTTCGCCGGTCTAAAACATTCGGGACATGGTGTTGGCGGAATTCCTTATACTTATGAAGAAATGCAAGTGACTAAACTAGCCGTCATTCGCTCGCCATCATTGGCATAAGCTCCCGTCCACCTCGGCCTTAATAGTAACGGTTGTCACTTAAGGCCGATGAATACGGATGTTAAATAATTTCGTCCAAGGACGAATTGCTTTTTTTGTATTAGCACGAGATGCGTAACCAAAGAAAATACACCTCACATTCAAGCCCTTGCCCTACAAGGACTTAGGGTACTTGTAGGGCAAGGGCAATTTTTTTATCGAGTAGCTTCGCTTTTGATAAAAATAACAGGTCGGCTTTATGTCCCATGACCTACTGGGACCTAGGGGATGCAGGTTTTGTAGGAGCAAAAACCCTGCCCCTGTGACAAGACGCCTTAAGTCAATGTCTTGTTGACTTAAGACATTATTTTTATCAACACTTAGCTTGAATAAAGCGAGGTTGAAGTTCAGTTATCCGAAAAATGAGTGTGCCTTATGATTTTAACCCCACTTAGAAATCGCCTTGAATGCGTTAGTAATAACAGCTGCAAGCGAGTACTGGCAGAAATCCTTTTAGCATCGTAAAAATGGTCGAGTTGCGCCTTGTGAAACGAGTTGGACTAAACTAAAAAACGTTCGTCAAGTTAATGTCTAAACGCTTGCCAAGCCCCTAAAAAAGGCCCATTAAAAATTACGAACTTCAATATTGTATTTTTTAATGCGCGAGGCAAGTGTTGTCGGCTTTATCTCTATCAGCTCGGCAGCACCGTCTTTACCAAATACTTTACCTTGTGTGCGCTCTAAGGCGAGTAATATATTTCGGCGATCTTGCATTTTAAGCTCGGCCTCGGTCATGATGGCATGTTGGTTAATTTGAGTTGCAAGCATAGAAGTTTCTTTTGGCGCTAATGAAGAAGTATCAAATCTTATCGTATCATTACGTGCGAGAATAACTTGTCGCTCTATGACATTTTCTAATTCACGAATATTGCCGGGCCAGTGATAGGCCTCGAGTTTTTCAAGCTCGGTTATCGGTAACTTCAAGCCTGCTTTGTTTGCCCTGCTGCAGGACTTTTTTAAAAAGTGCCGAGTCAATAAGGGTATATCTTCGCGCCGCTCGCGCAATGGAATCGACTGCAGCGGAAATACGTTTAATCGAAAATATAAATCTTCACGAAACGCCTGTTGTTCAACCAATATGCTCAAATCTTTATTAGTGGCGGCAATAATGCGCACATCGACTTTACGGGTTTTATTGTCGCCAATACGCTCTAGCTCTTGCTCTTGAAGAACACGCAATAATTTACTTTGTAAGTATAGGGGTATCTCACCGACCTCATCGAGAAACAAGGTGCCTCCATCGGCCAATTCGAAACGTCCAGGACGCTCGCTTGTTGCACCGGTAAACGCGCCTTTAATATGGCCAAAGAATTCGCTTTCAAATAAGTCGACTGGAATTGCTGCGCAGTTAACTCGAATTAATGGCCTATCTGAACGGTGACTGTTTTCGTGAATAGCGCGAGCAATAAGTTCTTTCCCGGTTCCAGATTCACCATGAATTAATACCGTGGCCTCCGTTGGCGCGACAAGATCAATCTGCTGTAGGACATTCTTAAGTGCCTGGCTATGCCCAATCATTTTATGATAATTAAATTCTGAGCTGATCTCTTCTTGAAGATAGGCTTTCTCCATTTCTAATCTATTTTTTAGGCTTTCAACTTCTTTAAGTGCTTCAATTAATTTTCGCTCAGAGGCTTTTTTTGTGATATGTCTCGAAAGATC
>CAXMPB010000221.1:0-3581 GCA_964195035.1 Cellvibrionaceae bacterium
GCAACAATTACTGTAGAAACCATTAAAGGCTACGATACACAGCGGCTATTAAATAATGTCAAAAGTCGCATTGATGCCTTAATGACATTGCCCGATGATGTCGATGATATACAGGTGCGAGAACGTATCGCAAGACATCGGCTAATGAACATTGCTGTTTATGGCGATGTTGCAGAAAGTGTTTTGAAAGAGACCAGTGAGTGGGTTCAGCAAGAACTGTTGCGCCTAGATGAAGTGTCGAATGTTGAGATACAAGGTATTCGCGATAGAGAGATGAGTATTGAAGTCTCTGAAAATACGCTTCGTGCCTACAATTTACAGTTTGACGATATTGCTGCAGCCATAAGAGAAAACTCTCTTAATGTCGCTGCAGGTTCAATTAAGAGTGATGTGGGTAACGTGCAACTACAAACGCGTGGACAAGCGTTTACTAAAGAAGAGTTCGAAGAAATTGTTATCAAGACTGGCGATAATTCTTCGCAATTAACGCTGTCAGAAATTGCTACTGTTAATGACGCTTTTGCCGAGGCCGACCAACGCACTAATTTTAATGGGCAACCTGTTGCCTATTTACAAGTTTATACGGGCAATCCTCCCGACATTGTTAATGCCTCTAATAATGTTCGCCGCACTCTCGATAAATTAGATAGTCAGTTTCCCATGGGTGTAAAAGCGGATATTTGGTTTGATTGGGCCGTGGTTTATAAAAGCCGCATGACTTTGCTTGTTGATAATACATTAATGGGCTTAGTGTTCGTTTTTATTATTCTTATGTTATTTTTAAGGCCCTCGCTAGCGGCTTGGGTTTGTGTGGGAATTGGTACAGCATTTTTAGGGACTTTTGCGCTATTACCTTATACGGGTGTTACGCTTAATATTATTTCTATGTACGGATTCTTACTCGTGCTAGGTATTGTTGTCGACGATGCAATTGTTGTGGGCGAGGCTATTTATTTTCATCAGCGTAAAGGTCTAAGTGGTAAAGCGGCAGCAAAAGCAGGAGCGATGTGGGTCAATAAGCCTGTTGTTTTTGCGGTGATTAGTACCATGATATTTTTTGCGGTAATGTTTACTATCGATGGTCCTTTGGGCGTGCAAGCTATTCCCATTGCTACGGTTGTTGTGGTGTGTTTATTGTTTTCACTGATTGAATCAATGTTTATTTTGCCTTCGCATTTGTCGCGCGCAAAATTTAAGCCTGCTGACAAGCCTAAAAATAAATTGGCAAAAATCCGCGCTTTTTTTTCGGGTGCATTGGAGTCTCTGGCAAATAGATACTATCGAAAGTTTTTAGAAAAAACCTTAGTAAAAAATGGTAATACACTCGTTTTTTTCTTAATGATTTTTTTAATTACGCTCACAGTTTTTTTAAATACAGGCTATCTTAAAAAAGCATTTTCACCCATTGTTCCTTCGACACGCGTCACCATCAATGCTTTTTTAGCCGAGGGTGCAGGCTTTAACGATACAAAAAAAGTACAGCAAAAAATAGAAGCGGCCGCTTATTTGTTGCGTAGTGATGAAAAAATGTTAGCGATCAATGGCGACGGCTCGTTTGTTAAAGCCATTCGCTCTTCTGCGATTAATAATGTGGCGCGTGTCGATGTTCGTCTAACACCAAGTGATGAGCGCGAAATTAATATTATCCAAGTCAAAGATCGCTGGCGAGAATTGATTGGACCTCTCGCAGGGGTTAAAGAATTAAGCTTGCGCTTTACTATTAATCACAACCAAAAAGATTTGCGTTTTCGCATAAGCATGCCTGGCAATGATGTCGAGCAGTTAAATGATATTGTACGCGATATGCGTGAAGTATTAGCGCGCTATGAATCTGTTTATCAAATAGAAGATAATCTCGAAGGAGCAAGAACAGAGATAGAGTTACGTCTTAAACCTAATGCAGCGTTATTAGGTTTGAGTTTGGCTGATGTTGCACGTCAAATGCGACAAGGCTATTTTGGTGAAGAGGTTCAGCGCATCCCTCGTGGCAATGATGATGTTAAAGTGATGTTGCGCTATCCCTTGGCTGAGCGTAGTAGTGTCGACTCGATTCGAGAAATTTATATACGCGCAAGCGATGGTCGCTCGATACCCTTGAGTGAGGTTGCAGATGTCATAGAGATTCCCGGTTATACAAAAATTCAGCGCGAAGATAGGCGTCGAGCCGTGGCCGTTACGGCTGAGGTGACAAAAGGTGTTGATACGCTAGCGTTAGCTAATACTATTATCAATACTCACTTGAGTGAGCTTCAAAAAACCTATCGAGGTTTAAGTGTTGAGATAGATGGCGCTGTTGCCGATGAAAAAAAATTCAATTCACAAATCCTACAAAGTTTTAGCTTAGCTTTTTTATTAAGCTTTGGCTTAATGGCGATTGTATTTCGCTCTTGCTGGCAGCCAGTATTAATTTTAACCGCTGTGCCCTTTGGTTTTGTCGGCGCTGTATTTGGTCACTTATTTTTAGATATTACAATTACCATGAACTCGCTATTAGGTTTTGTCGCCTGTGCCGGTGTTGTTGTAAACGACAATCTTGTCTTGCTCGATAGAATTCATCAGCTCAGAGATGAAGGTAAATCAGTGCATGAGTCGATCATGCAAGCAGGTGCCGATAGATTCCGAGCCATCGTTTTAACTTCCGTTACGACCTTTGTTGGCCTATTGCCTATTTTGTCTGAGACAAGTATTCAGGCCCAGTTTTTGATTCCAATGGTCGTATCCTTAGCCTTTGGTGTTTTATTTGCCACTGTTGTCACGCTGATTTTTGTGCCAAACCTCTATATGTTTGGTGAGCGCTGCCAAGGTTTATTGGCAAAAAAATCGATAGCTTAAGTATTTACTAGCCGCTCTAATCATTAGGTTTTGACGCTATTTTAATGTTACGGCTTAAAATGTTTGAAAAATATCGTCACAAAAGATGTAATTGATACATTCTTTACCTAAACTAATAGCATTCATATTAATAAGAAGATCCAATGAAGGCAGTAGTTATAGAGCCAAGTCGCCTATACCGGCGATTAATTACGAATATACTGACTTCTTTTAAGCTAGAGGTGGTTACTTACGATCGTGGCCAAGAAGCTCTAGATGATATAGAAAATGAGAGGCCCGAAGCCATATGTATATCAATGCATCTGCCTGATATGACGGGTATTGATGTTTGCCAAAGAATACGTGATATGGGTGAAGTTTATAAAAACGTGCCTATCTTGATGATTACCTCCGAAGATAATCCCGATATCTTAGCTAAAGCATTGATTGCCGGAGCTACTGATATATTGCAAAAAGATGAAGCGGATAATATTGAAATACGCCTGCAAGCATTGCTGCCAAATCACCTTCTTAAGCGTCATAGTGGTGATGTACTGTATTTAGAAGACAGTCAAACGGCTGCCAATGCAGCGCGGGCTCAGCTTAAATCAGTTGGTCTAACAATGGATCATGCGGCAACTGTAGAGCAGGCATTAACTTATATCGAGAAAAAATCCTATGATTTATTGATTACTGATATTGTATTGAATGAAGCGTTAACAGGGTTGGATTTCACTAAAGAGATTAGATCAAGATCTGAGCCTGATCAC
>CAXMPB010000222.1:0-7590 GCA_964195035.1 Cellvibrionaceae bacterium
GCTTAATGACATGGCATTTTGGGATAATCGTTGCTGTATGCACCGTGCTATTTGGGATTATTGGCCAGAAGAGCGAAAAGGGCGGCGCGTGACGATTAAAGGCGACCGACCTGTCTGACCTCTAGCTACAATTGAGCCCCAGTTCGACTGGCATCGCAGTAAACTAATATAAATTGAAATCGTTATTTGCACGCATCGACGTTTTCGTGCGTAAATTTTTAGCTATGGGTAGTCTCTTTTTGTAGCAAGACCTGTATAGCCAGCTGCGCCAACGGCTGTCTTCAGGATAAAGGTTTATAAATTGAATCGGTCTCGTAAAAAATGTGCAACACCATCTTCCTTGTGATGCCCAATAACATCGGTTGCGGCCGATTGGATATCAGGTTTAGCGTTACTCGGTGCAAAGCTTTCGTTGGCGATGGCAAACATACTGAGGTCGTTATCGCTATCCCCAAAACATATCACATGCTTTGCTTCTAGCTTATCTCGAAGTACCTCAACAGCACTGCCCTTGTTCGCTTGGTTGTGATGAATGTCCATCCACTTAAGGTCACTGCCTTCAACGGCAGGGCCAGAATATGCAATAAGGTGTGTTTGCGTGTTGATGACTGTTTGCATGGCATCGATATCGTCGCCGTGTCCAATCATACTGATGTTGGTAATATGGACATCAGCTGGCATTTTGCCAATCGGTAAAATGGTGGAGTTGGCACGAGAAAGGTAGGTGTCTAGCAAGTTTTGTTCTATGGGGTTTTGTATGGCAGGATGATAGATATGCTGCTGATTGTTGTTATCAACTGCAGAGATAAACGGGGTCAGTTTTTGTAAAAAACTGGCCTCTAATACATAGTGGGTATCTTCTGTGCTTAACAGATTGTCGAGAGATAAGGATTCGTGTTCAGGGTCCCAAACGATAACGCCATTACTGTAGATGTGCGGCAAAATAAAGTTGTGGCCCGCTACAATATGCTCTGCTGAATACAAGGTGCGCCCGGTGGCTACAGTATAGGCAATGTTATTAACCGACAATAATTTTAACGTTTCTTTCGTAAAGTCAGATATTTGTGACTTTTCGTTAAGTAAGGTGCCATCTAAATCAAAAACGATGAGTTCCATAATATATTAAGACTTCTATTAGGTGTGTGAGAAAGGTGCCGCAGAAAAGATGAGATAGACGGTTATTCTACCATAAGCCTTTTACGATCAACCAAGTAACTTGGACTCGCAGATGTTGAGGGTATATTAGATGTTGTGGGTATATTAGATGATAAGAGCGTATGTTTTTGAATCTTTAATGCCGTTGATAAATGGCTTTTTCGATAATTGTCTTAGCTGCCATTAGTCTCTAAATCCCATATTAAAGTTACCAATGACCAAAACCTTCGCTACCCTTCCACGGGCCTACAATCTCATCGCTAACCCAGCCACCATAAAAACCGCCATCTTGGGGCTTAACTTTTTCGTCGTTAATAAAACAATTAATACGGCCTGGATAAAAGGCCATATGATTTTTGATAGGCATAAATACATCCGTTGGGCTCGGGTAGCTCCATGCAATCATTTGCATCAATTCATCGCGCTCGAGAGCCCAGTAACTAGCGGTACCTTTCCACTCACAGTAAGAGTTGCCGACAATCGCTCGACATTGTTCGATATCAACATCATCAAAGGGGATATAAAAAGTAGGGGGGCTTGCAGTCTCCAGCATGCGGTAGCATCGAGTGCTTTTGGCAATCAGTTGCTCTCCATCATAAATACTGATGGTTCTTGAATCTTGTTTTAGGGCAGGTGGTCTTGGGTAGTCCCACACAGATTCTTGAGTTGGACTTGGTTTGGTCGCAAAGGTCGGTCGCCTAGATCCATCGTATTCCCACATAATAATCAGCTCTGGTTATCATCAGTTTCAAGGTAGGTATTTTGCCAGTCCTGCGATATAGTCTTCAAATTTATGAATATCGCTGTGGTCGGCACCCGTTATAATGAGCAGCTTGCTCGGTGTTTGCGTGAGTTGTTGTAATCTTTTGCTATGGCTCATAGGAATATAATCATCTTGGTCACCATGTATTAACAACACAGGGCTTGATACGTTTTGAATGGCTTTATTAGTCTCAAAAGGAAAGCGTAACAGCCAAGAAAGAGCAATGGGGTAGCGTTGCTTGGCAATATCGATCAAGTTACTAAACGGCGAGACTAAAACCAACAGCTCTGTCTCAACCTCTTTAGCGAGTTGAGTCGCCAGTGCGCTGCCAATAGAGCGACCATATATAACAATGTGCTTATCTTTGTATTGTGGTGCAATAAAATCCCACGCGCGTTTCACGTCGTCTACCGCTTGAGCTTGGCTTGTGAGTTTGCCTGTGCTTTTGCCATAACCACGGTAATCAAAAATAAATAAATCATAATTTTCACGTCGATAAAATTCTAGATCAGTCACCCAATCAACTAAATTGCCAGTATTACCATGTAAAAAAAAGATGACGCCCCTCGAGTTTTTTTGCTTGAAGTGAAGCGCGTTTAAAACAGCGCCATCAACGGGTAAGTTAATCTCGGTAAAGGGCATGTCAAAGGTAAACTGATAATTTTTTGGAAGGGGTTCGGCTGGAAATATAAGCCTGTCTTGAAAAGTATAAAGTGCTGCCATGGCCGTTAAATAAGCTAAGAAAATAAACAGGGCTAAATAGGAAAAAGTTTTTTTAATCATTAATTCTTCTACGTCATGTTATTAAATGTGTTTAACTGCAGAACTAAAGACAATTTACGGCTCAGTGCCTGCAATGAGTCAGTTGTTAATCATTTGTTAGGCGTTTATTAAAAACTGTCATTCTGTTGATAAGTTTAATGCTTGTGGCCATAACATTCCAAATTATTTATACCTATGATGTTGTCGCTTAATCGAGCTATTATTAAATTTTCGCCCTTATTGTTCCCGCTGTTATGGTCGACAGGCTTCATTGGCGCTAAATATGGTCTTCCGTATATTCAACCTTTTAGCTTTTTGGCGTTACGCTTTGTGATTGTCTTAATTTTATTTGCTGGGATCATCTTTATTCTACGACCTGCGATGCCCAAACGCTTTAGTGACTATCGAGCTGTATTTGTATCGGGCCTATTGATTCATGGGGTCTACTTAGGTGGGGTTTTTGTCTCGATTAAATTAGGTATGCCGGCAGGCATTGCCGCTGTCATTGTCGGTGCCCAGCCCTTACTGACAATATTACTCGCTAATAGATTTTCATCGTTAAAGTTACTGTTGGTCGGATTGTTGGGTTTTGTTGGCTTAATGTTGGTCTTGTCTGTTGGGAGTTCTGTCGATGATAAGCCGCTTGACCTACTACCTTATTTGCCGGTTATCTTGTCTCTTTTTGCAATAACTTATGGCACTATTCATCAAAAAAAATACTGCTCAGGTGTTCATATTATCTCGCAGGCTTTTTTGCAGTATATCCCTACCGGGTTATTGTTCATATTGGCAGCTTTGATTTTTGAAGGTGGTAGCTTCACATCTATTGTCTGGCACATTAACCTCTTCTTTGCCTTATTTTGGTTGGCTATTGTGCTGTCAATTGGTGCAGTATTATTGATGAATGTGTTGTATCAAAACAATTCAGCGAACGTTGCCGCCAGTTATTTTTATTTGTCGCCGCCGTGTACATTAATTATTGCGTACTTTTTGTTTGATGAGCAACTGACGATGTTGAATGTCATAGGGATATGCCTGGTGGTTTTAAGTGTTTATTTAACCACGGTTTTACATAAAAAATTTATGACCAACAATTAAAAAGTGAGAAATTATTTTGGCCATTAAGCCAACAATTTATAAGCTATCAATATCATTGTCGGATATCGATAAGCATTATTACGACCACCTTAATCTAACCGTGGCGCAACACCCATCAGAGACGGTCGAACGCATGTTTGTGCGGATATTGACTTACTGTACCAATGCATCGAGTGGGCTTCGTTTTACTGCTGGGCTATCTACTCCAGATGAGCCAGACATTGCCGAGATGGATCTGCAGGGGAGTATGTTGCACTGGATAGATGTGGGTGAGCCTGCCTTCGAGCGTATAAAAAAAGCATCTCGACTGGCCAAAATAGTGAGTATTTATAGCTTTAATCGTAAAAGCGATACTTGGTGGCAGCAAGAGCAATCATTCTTTAATAAATTGGCTATAAATGTTAATCAATTTAATTGGCCGCAGGTGCAAGACCTTGCAAAATTAGTCGAGAGAACGATGGAGTTTTCTATCACTATTAGTGAAAATACTTTTTTTGTATCGAGCGCAAAAGATAATGTCGAAGTCTCGTGTATAAAGCTGCAATCGATAAGTTAGCAGCCTGACCGAGAGATACCGTTAATTAATCAAGAATAGTTAATAGTTGAAGAATTGGCGAGTAATCAATTGTTAGTTGAAAGCTGTGCGCTACATAATGCTTTTTCTAATAAGGTTGGCGCCCATAATAAAAAATAATATGAGAAAAACCTTTTTAAAGTGCGCTGGGTTTATACGCTTGCGAATAAGCTCGCCAACACTATAGCCTATCAAGGTAGGCACTATCATCGCTATTGATTGCATTGAAATGGTTGGCGTTAACAGTCCGTTATGTAAAAAACCTAGAGCTAGTGGAATACAGCCGACTAAGAAGATAAAGCCGCTTATACTCACAAACTGATCTTTTTCAATATCCCGGCCAATTAAATACATAGCAATTGGGGGCGATAGTACTGCGGTTAAACCACCTGTAATGCCTGTCGCAATACCAAAGATAATCTGCATGGGCTTATCAATACGTTTTGAAATGCTGGGAGGCTTGAAAAACAAGTTGATGGCTGTAAAGACAATAATCACAATACCAATAAAGGTTGTTAGCGCAGCAGAGGACACCTTGGTGGTAAATGTGGTCGCAATAAATAAACTAATAAAAACAGTAATGGCAAGCAGCCAATATTGCTTGATGATAAGCAAGTGATTTTTGCCGCGAAAAAATTGCCATGTGTTCGCAAAAAGAATGGGAAATACCATTAGCGTAATGGCAAGCTTTGGATCGATAAACTGTGCCATTATAGCAACAGCAGCAACCGGTAGGCCTATACCCATCGTCCCCTTTACAGTCCCAGCTGCCAAAAAAGCAAAGAAAGAAATGATGAGCCAAGTCTCGATAATAAAATCCTACGTTATTATGATATAAAATATCTTGTGGTTTGTTTATATCATTATAGAGTGTTTTTTTCTTATGGAGTAGATGCTTAAGTCCGACAGGCTCTGAGTCTAGGTTTTATAGCACCGTTAGCCATAACGGGTTTTAACCGCGTGGAAGCTTACGGCTGCCAGCATAAAATTGCCATTTTGCCTGCGATACAAGCCTTCACTAGAATAGTCTGATAATTGATCCGTCTATTATTAACATCCCTGTGCCTGTGCGTAAGGGTTTTATCGTCATTTTTATTGTTGGGCAAGTGTTTATGGGCACAAGCCCTAAAAACTATATCGAAATATTTTGATATAGTTTTTAGGGCTTGCTATAATATTGCTATGAATAAGTATAATCTTGGTTTTTTAGGTTTATCGGTGCTGAATAAAGCGGCCGGAGAGCCATTGCGACTAGAGATATTGCGCGTCTTGGCACAAGATTCCTATAGTGTATTGGAGCTTTGCAAGATATTGCAGCATAAGCAGTCGGGGATGAGCCATCATCTTAAGATATTAGCGGAGGCGGGGCTGGTTGCTAAGCGCCGCGAGGGTAACACTATTTTTTATAGCCGCGCCCTGTCTAATGCTGGCAGTGCTTTGGCCTTGTTACAAAAACAACTGTATCTAACGCTTGATGTAATCGATATTTCGCCAGAAATAGTTGCTCGACTAGAGCAAATGAAAGCAGTCCGTGTCAGTCAGTCTCAGAAGTTTTTTGCGCTTCAAGCGGATAACTTTAAAGAGCGCCAAGATTTAATTGCCGAGTATCCGGTTTACGGTGATGCAGTTAATGAGCTACTAAACAAAACCTTATTTGATAATTATGACTGCGTGATTGAAGTAGGGCCTGGGGCTGGCGAATTTTTGCCAGTGCTGGCTAAGCAGTTTTTGCGCGTTATTGCGCTTGATAGTGCAGCACCTATGTTGAATCATGCTAAATCTTACTGTAGCGATGAGCATGTCAATAACGTTGATTTTATTGAAGGTGATACACAGTATTTAACACAAGAAACTGTTGCTGCGGACTGTATTGTGATGAATATGGTATTGCATCATACGCCATCACCTGCGGATATATTTATGGATGTTAGCGGCGCTTTAAAACCTAATGGTGCTCTATTGGTCACTGAATTATGTCGCCACGATCAAGATTGGGCAAAAGAGTCTTGTGGTGATCTTTGGTTGGGTTTCGAGTCCGAGCAACTCGAACAGTGGGCTTTATTGGCAGGCCTTAAAAAAGTACAAAGTAATTATCTAGCGCTACGTAATGGTTTTCAAATTCAATTACATCAGTTTTATAAATGCGACGTATTGAGTCAGGGGTTAAATGAAAGCTTGTCTTAAGAGCTTCTAAAAAAAGTTAGAAAAATGTTTGACGAAGAATTGAGGAAATAGAAATGACAGAAATATTAGCACAAGAGATTAAAAGGCTTCCATGTCGTGGTTGCACTAGCGATTGTAAAAATTACGAATTTTGTGATGGTCAGTTATGGAGACAAACGCCAGCTGAGGTTAGTGAAGACAATGCCAGCAGTAATAAATAGCGTTAGATAGACGCGCTATCAAATAATCAATTATGAGGAAATAAGTATGTCTGAGTATTCAGTATTTACATCGGAGTCAGTATCCGAAGGTCACCCAGATAAAATGGCTGATCAAATCTCTGATGCCGTTGTTGATGCAATGTTAAAAGATGATCCTAATTCTCGTATCGCGGTAGAGACCTTGGTGAAAACCGGTATGGTCGTGCTGGCGGGTGAGGTTCGCACTTCAACTTATGTCGATTTAGAGGATATCGTGCGCAATGTGGTTTTAGGTATCGGCTATGACTCACATGAAGTTGGTTTTGATGGCGCGACCTGTGCGGTACTTAATGCCATTGGCAAGCAATCCGTTGATATTGCCATGGGTGTTGATGAAGCTGATGATAAAGATCAAGGCGCCGGTGACCAAGGCTTAATGTTTGGCTATGCCACCAATGAAACAGACGTACTAATGCCCGCACCTATTTATTATGCGCATCGGCTTGTTGAGCGCCAAGCAAAAGTGCGTAAAAGCAACACGCTAAGCTGGTTACGTCCCGATGCAAAAAGCCAAGTGACCTTGCGTTACGATAATGGCAAACCTGTTGCTATCGACGCTGTCGTATTGTCTACACAGCATGATCCAGATATTAGCTTAGGTGATTTGCGTGAAGCGGTTATGCAAGAAATCATTAAGCCTGTATTGCCAGAAGAGTGGTTGCATAAAGATACTTTATTCCATATTAACCCTACGGGTAATTTTGTGATCGGCGGTCCAGTGGGTGATTGTGGTTTAACCGGCCGCAAAATTATTGTTGATACCTATGGTGGTATGGCGCGTCATGGCGGTGGTGCTTTCTCGGGTAAAGATCCCT
>CAXMPB010000223.1:0-11162 GCA_964195035.1 Cellvibrionaceae bacterium
TACACCAAGGTGCAATAGTGGGCACTTCAAGCCTGCGTAGACAGTGCCAATTATTAGCTGCGCGCCCCGATATCGAGGTTAGATTTTTGAGAGGTAATGTTAATACTCGTCTAGCAAAACTCGATGCCGGTCAATACGACGCCATCATTCTTGCAAGCGCGGGTCTTATTCGCCTAAAGATGGCTGAGCGCATCCGCCAATTTATCGCACCAGCCACCTGCCTTCCCGCCGGTGGCCAAGGTGCCGTTGGTATCGAATGCCGAAGTGCCGATACCGAAACTCACGCTCTATTGGCACCACTGAATCATAACTTAACCGCTACCGCCGTGAGCGCCGAGCGCGCGATGAATCGCCGTCTAGAAGGTGGTTGCCAAGTGCCTATTGCTTGCTATGCCATCCATCAAAATAATGGCTTATGGCTGCGTGGCTTAGTGGGTGAGCCAGACGGTAGCGAGATTTTGACCGCTGATATTAGTGGCGACGTGGCCGACGCTGAAAAAATGGGTATTGCGCTTGCCGATAAGTTACTAGAAGCCGGTGCTGGTCGTATTTTAAGTGCTGTCTATAACAGTAATAGCTAAGGACCTTTGATCAAATCATGGCTGAGATCGACCTTTTAGGGCTACATATACTTATCACGCGTCCAGCTGCCCAAGCACTGCCTTGGGCGACGCAATTAGAGAGTCTTGGCGCTAAGACAAGCCGTCAGGCGATGCTCGAAATTTGCCCCTTATTGGACACTACGTCCATACAGGCTGCAAAAAACAAGGTGATGAACCTCGATGAATATAAAAAAATTATTTTTGTCAGCCAAAATGCCGTAAATTATGGTTTAGCCGAAATAGATAATTATTGGCCACAATTACCCAGTAACATTGAATTTTTTGCAGTAGGCGCCAGCACCGCTAAGCTTTTAGCCGATAAGCTCTATGACTTTGGTAGCCATGTTCACTACCCAAAGCACGCAATGAACAGCGAAGCTTTACTTGCTTTAGATAATTTAAATACTGTCGGCCGCGATAAAATCTTAATTGTACGCGGACGTGGTGGCCGTACACATTTAAGCCTTACCCTTGAAGCCCGTGGGGCTTTAGTAGATTATTGTGAAGTATACGAAAGGCAGCTGCCAAAAAACATTGATATTGGGGTAGTGGCCGCACTCAAAGAAAGCGAACTAACAGCTGTTATCAGCGTGCATAGTGGCGAGACCCTAGATAATTTATATAAACTAATACAGACCTATACCGATACCGAGACGTTATATTGGATGCAACAAACCCCCCTATTATTACCGGGGCTACGTGTTGCTCAAATAGCAAAAGATTTAGCATTCAAACATATTATCGTCGCACAGAACGCGACCCACGAAAGCATGATAGAGGCACTCTATGACTGGCGAACCTAATAAACCAAGCGACGATACTGCAAAAAAAGCAACATCAAAAGCTAACGAAAAAACTAGCGCGGCAACTGATAACTCAGAAAATTCTACCATCGCAAACAATGCCCTAGACGCCTCGACGAATAAAGGCGATTTGGAAGTTAAGGATGGCAAGACGACATCGACTAAAAGCAAAAAAACAAAAGATATGGATATGACCCTTAAAAAAGACTCGGGAAAAGGCACAGTTAGTAAAAAGGCCGAGAACAATCCAAAAAAAATAACTGCGGCATCATCCCCGAAGCGTGCGACTTCGGATAAATCAGAGATTCCGACAAATCAACAGAAGACATCGAAAATAAGTATTATTGCTTTAATTATTCTTCTTTTATTAATTATTGGTCTTGCCGTTAGTGCTTCTTATGGACTACGTTTTTGGACAGACTATTCTACAAAGCAAGAGCAACGTCTCGCTGCGATTGAATCAATAAGTAATGCACAACTTATAAAAATAGATGCATTAAGCCAAGAGCAGGCTCGTAAAAACTCTGACCAAATAGACTTTTTAGCCACCATTAAAAAAGAGCAAGGCTCGCTACAAAAACAAATTAATCAGCGTCTAGATAGTCATACAGAGCGGCTTCGCGCGCTTGCCGGCACCAGTAGAAATGATTGGTTGCTTGCTGAGGCACGTTATTTATTACGGCTCGCAAGTCAACGCTTATTAGTAGAGAACAGCACTGTTGGTGCGCAGGCACTTTTGCACTCGGCAGATAGTATTTTACTGTCTATTGATGATCCTGAATTAATGCCTGTTCGTAGCGCAATCGCTTCAGAAATGATTTCACTAAAACTGGCGAAAGCTATTGATAGGCCTGGTATTTATCTACAACTTTCCGCACTTAAAGATGAAGTTCAAGCACTACCGTTGATTCCGCATCGCCCCAAATCTAAATCTATTAGCGCCGAGATATTACTACGCGATAATGAGCCTAAGCAATGGTACTCGCCAATGGTTAGCAGTATCAATGCCGTTATTGTTGAATTAAAAGGCTTTGTTCAAATTAGACAACACGACCAAGCACCTGATTTATTAATCAGCGAACAACAGCAATTACAAATTATTAACAACTTAATGTTAATGTTGGAACAAGCTCAATATTCGCTGCTTCATGAAGAAGAACTTATTTATCAAGCCAGCTTACAAAAAGCTAAAAAATGGTGGAGAAGTTATTACTCGCATTACTCTGAATATGAAGTTATTAATCATGAGCTTAACAAATTACTTAATAAAGAAATCACACAAACAATACCAACCATTAACCGCTCAACTAAACTATTAACCGATTATATTGATCGATTCCACAAACTAAATGTCGACAATACCAATACAAGTAATGAATTTGCTCCTGCAGCCCCTTCACCTAGTGCTGATGCCGTGACACAGGAGAAAGCATTATGATTCGAGGTTTACTATTTTTTTGTATTTTCTTGATCATAGGTTCTGTTACCTATCAAATTCTTGAAGATGGCAGTAATAGTTATTTATTAATTGTGTGGAATAAAACCAGCATCGAGATGAACCTTTGGTTTTCGCTACTGATTATATTTTCTGTACTTTTTTTAATCTGGTTAATATTTGCAATTTTTCGCGGTAGCTTTAATAGTGTTATATACACAAAACACAAAATTTTTGGTATCGGTGATGAAAAAGCCCAAGCAAAAACTGTTGATGGCTTAATTGATTTCATTGAAGAGAATTGGACTTTAGCTCGAAAAAAGCTAACGCAGTCTGCCAATAAAGTTAAAGCGCCCACTATTAACTATTTGGCCGCTGCAAGAAGCGCTTACGAGCTTGGCGATGAACAAGGCGCTCTTGAGCTTTTGCATAAAGCCGAGACAAGCACTGCTCGGGGCGGCCTGGCCATCGCGCTCACACAGGCCCGCATGCAGTTTGGCAACAAACAATATGAACAAACATTAGCAACACTTGAGCGCGCGTCGCTTATTCGTGCAGAACATCCAGTGATACTAAACCTTCGCCTACAAGTTTATACGCAGCTAAAAGATTGGATTGAATTAAAAAAGCTATTGCCCGTACTTTTAAAAAACAATATTACTTCTTCTGAAGAATTTAATCATATTGAGCTCAATTTATATCGCACTCAATTAAATGAGCAAATCGAAAAGCTATGCACGTCTTCCCTGGATGAAAAAAAACAAGCCCTCAGTAAAACTTGGGCAGATATACCTACAAAACTGCAACAAAATGAAAACATTTTGTCTGTCTACGCCTCGCAACTCATGGCAATAGGCGAGCACGATCTTGCTGAAAAATGTTTGTCGAACGCGCTCGAAAAAAAATGGCTTGGCCAATGGATAGATTTATACGGTTTATTACTTTGCAGCGATAGTAGGCGGCCACTACAAGTTGCCGAAAAATGGTTGCCTAAGCACGCCGACAGTGCACACTTACTATTAGCGCTAGGTAGATTATGTATTAAAAATCAGCAGTGGGGTCGCGCTGTCGACTTCTTTGAGCAAAGCTTAAAATTACAAGCACGTACTGAAGCCTATGCAGAACTTGCACGCCTGTTAGACTATATGTCTGAACATGAAAAAAGCCATGCCTATTATAAATTGGGTCTTATGGAAAGCTCTAAAGTGTTAATCGATGGCGGTTATTTTAAATAATCGCCTATTCTTAACCAGCAATAAAAAAATACGGTTACTCTAAATTCTTTAACACCATCTGATAACCCTCTTTAAACGTCGGGTATAAAAACCTATACCCACTAGCGAGTAAGCGTTGATTTGAACAACGCTTACTCGCTCTCAATGCTCTTCCCTCTTTTTTAGTATTCAGTGCCGAAGAGTTTAAGACCGTAGGCTTCAACTGATGACTTAGGCCAAGTTGCTCGGCCAACCAACACTTCACATCATATAATGGTGATGGCTTGCAGTCTGTTGCCAAGTAAATAGATTCTATTTTTTTAGATTCTTTTTCACGTTTAATAATATGCGCCAACACGCCCGCGCAATCATCACTGTGAATACGATTACTGTATAAAACGGGTTCTTGTCTCGCACCATTACCTGCACGCACCTGCTCAATCAAGCGCTGACGACCAACACCATAAATACCAGAAAAACGCACAACAGAACTCGAATAAGAGCTATCTATTAATAACTTTTCGGCCTCTAACAAACGTTTGCCGCTATAGCTATTAGGATGCGTTGATGAACTTTCATCAACCCACTCATTTTCATGCTGACCATAAACACTAGAGCTAGAGACAAAAATAATCAGCCGCGGGCTAAGATTATTTTTATGTAAAGCGCATAGTAATGTTTGAACCGTTTGTACATAAGCTTGCTGATAACCACTATCGCTCATTTCATCAGGCGTCATGGTTATAACAATAACGTCGAAATCTTTTCGAGTGACATCTATCACTGCCAATTTATCGCGACAGTCTGCCTGTATTACATTGACACCAGCATAAGTATCGGTGCTACGACGAAGACCTGTTATGTCATATTCGCCTATAGTCTTTTTAGCTAAGCGTTTAGCGATATCGCCAAAGCCTAACAATAGAAGTTTTTGTTTTTTATTTTTCACGCTCATATTTTATTATTAAACAACCCCATTATTAAAAAATCTCATTTTTTCTAACTAACTTAAGCAGACAAACGTTTTATTAAATTCATATACACACAACGCAACAAACCATATTCGAACTCTTCATTTAACGCTTCAAAAATTGGTTTAAGCTGGCCACCCGCCTCTGTTAAGCCATGCTCTATGAGACAAGACTCTATAATTTCTAACGTTTTTTCATCGACATCAATCACATCACTTAAAACCAATTCACCCTCTCGAATCAATTGACTCGCATGATTATAAATTGTTGTCTCGGTTAACTCTCTTATCTGTGAGATATGTTCTAGCGTCTTTTTTGCTTTAAATAGCGTTAGCGTCTCTAGCACTGTTGTCGCTAATGATTTTTTCTTATCGCAACTAAGGTCATCATTATATTTTTTGATGACGGCTAAAAAAGGCTCTGCATATTTTTCTTGTTTAGAGGCGCCTACGCCCGTAAGGCGACCAAATTGTAATTGCGTCAGAGGCTTTAGCTTGACCATCTCCATTAACGTTGTATCGTGAAAGATAATATAAGGCGCAACTTCTTGCATGCGAGCAAGCTCCGACCGGCATGCCTTTAATGCCTCCCACAATTCACCTTGATGTTTATTAGAAGAGTTTTTATGGCGCAAGGCAGGCTTATCAACGGGATCTTTTCGGAGCGCAATTGTTTCATCGCCTTGCAATAGTGGTCGACAACTCTCGCTTAATCTGATCGAGTTATATTGACTAAAATCCACCGTTAAAAACCCACGGGCAATTAATTGTCGGTAAACCGAGCGCCATTGTTGCACGCCTAAATCCTTACCAATACCATAAACACTTAATTGATTATGGCTAAACTGCTTAATTTTTTCTGTTTCAGCGCCGCGCAATACATCGACTAAATGACTCACGCCAAATCGTTGCTGGGTTCTATAGGCGCAGCTAATGGCTTTGCGTGCGGCCTCGGTGCCATCCCATGTCTCGGCCGGCTGTAGACACATATCGCAATTACCACAAGCGCGAGGTGAATCATCGCCAAAATAATGAAGCAATGCGTGACGACGACAGCTGGTTATTTCACAAAGGCCAAGCATCGCCTCTAATTTTTGATGCTCGACTCGCTTGTGTTCGGCATTATGTTCCGTCACCACTGTCTGCGCTAACATTTCGCGTAATTTAATAACATCTTCAAGGCCATAAACCATCCACGCATCGGCTGCATCGCCATCTCGTCCCGCGCGGCCGGTCTCTTGATAATAGGCCTCAATGCTTTTTGGTAAGTCTAGATGTGCTACAAAACGCACATCGGGTTTATCGATTCCCATACCAAAGGCAATCGTTGCCACAACAATAATATTTTCTTCACGCAAAAAACGCTTTAGGTGATGGGCGCGTAAATCACTCGGCAAGCCCGCGTGATATGGCAGAGCATTAAAACCCTGATCGCTTAACCACTGCGCGATGGCTTCTGTTTTTTTACGCGACAGGCAATAAACGATACCCGAGCTATGCGGATGCTCGTTTGATAAAAAACCTAACAATTGTTGCTTTGGCTGATTTTTAAGACTGATTCGATAACGAATATTAGGGCGGTCAAAACCCGCTATATATTGTTTTGCATTATGTAAGCCTAGGCGCTCACAAATTTCATATTGTGTGCGCGCGTCGGCAGTTGCTGTTAAGGCAATACGAGGGACGTCTGGAAAGTACTCGGCAAGCAGGCCTAATTTTAAATAATCAGCGCGAAAATCATGTCCCCACTGCGAGACACAATGCGCCTCGTCAATCGCAAATAAAGCAATCTGGCATTGCTGTAATAATTGCATCGTTCTCGGTTGGTTTAAGCGCTCGGGGGCTATATATAATAAATCGAGTTCATTATTTTTTAATGCGCGCTCGATCTCGCTGACCTGCTTACTTGTTTGCGTCGAGTTTAAATAATGGCCGCGTACGCCGAGCTCGTTCAGTGCATCAACTTGATCTTGCATCAACGCAATTAGTGGCGAGACGATAACACCACAACCACCTCGTACCATTGATGGCACCTGATAGCACAAAGACTTACCGCCACCCGTTGGCATAATAACTAACGCATCTTCACCTTCGATTAAGCCATCGATGATCGCTTGCTGCTCACCGCGATATGCGTCAAAACCAAAGGTTGTTTTTAAAACTTCAAGACTTGGAGACATAGAATATAGGCACATTAGAATGTAGGGGGGTGAATACCATACGGGTGAATTAATACAAAAGCTGGCCTATCTTATGTTGTTAATAAGAAATAACAATCCTGCTCACAATTTATTTAACATCATATAGGTTTTATATAAGCCATCATGCCCAATCTAGCTTTACAAAGTCATCTTCTTATTAGAAGATAAAGCCCGATTTGCGCGAGGAACAAAAACTATCGTTGCTGCATACACTCTGATATATAATTTGGCCACATGGATTAACACTGGATACTTATGACTTTAACGGAACTGCGCTATATCGTTACTCTCGCCCAAGAAGAGCACTTTGGTCGCGCTGCCGATCGCTGTAATGTATCGCAACCAACATTAAGTGTTGCCGTAAAGAAGTTAGAAGACGAATTAGATATTGCGTTATTTGAGCGCTCTAAAACTCGCGTCAGCGCAACACCGATGGGCGAACAAATTGTCGCACAAGCGCAACGTGTTCTAGAGCAAGCCTCGACGATTAAAGATATTGCAATTATTGGTAAAGACCAATTAGGTAGCCCGCTAAAAGTGGGTGCGATTTTTACTATTGGCCCTTATCTTTTTCCAACGTTTATCCCTCACCTTCATGCCCTCGCGCCTAATATGCCTTTGTATGTTGAAGAGGGTTATACAGCTACCTTGCGCCAACGCTTACGCAAAGGTGATTTAGATGTAATTATCGTGGCGCTGCCTTTTACCGAGGCAGATGTGGTGACTCAAAAGCTCTATGAAGAACCTTTTGTGGTCTCACTACCCGCTAGTCACCCACTCGCCAAACAAGAAAGTATTAGTACGGCTGATCTCGCACATGAAAATGTCATGCTGCTAGGCCCAGGGCATTGTTTTCGCGATCAAATTATTGAGGCCTGCCCAAGCATCCTTACTAAATCATCCAATGACGTCACGGCCACCGCAGAGGGCAGCTCTTTAGAGACACTTCGTCATATGGTCGCCTCTGGTATTGGCATTACAATACTGCCAGAATCAGCTGCCATCAGCCGCTATAAAGAAGATGCTCTCGTTACCCGACCACTCGCCGACATCAATGCATCGCGCACGGTCGCACTTGCATGGCGTGCAAGCTTTCCAAGACACAAGGCAGTGGATGTTCTACGTGAAGCTATTTTTAAAGGACAAAAAGCGTCTTAATAGCGTTTATCAACATGTTAACCCTGCTAAGTTACACCAAAGCCTCTAAAGAGTGGCCATAAAAAGTGGCTGAAAAAATCTCAAGGCTAGCCCACCAACAACCCGTTACTTGTCTTAAAGGCGTGGGCAAGCAACTTGCGCTGCGCCTTGAAAAGCTCAATATTTTAACACTTCAAGACCTACTCTTTCATTTGCCCTATCGCTATGTCGATAGAACTCGAGTTACGCCATTAGGCCAACTGCAGCCTAATCAAACAGCGGTCATTCAGTGCGAAATCGGTAATACCAATGTGGTTTATGGCAAGCGCCGAAGTTTAGTGTGTCGCGTGCAAGATCCGAGCGGGTCCATTAATTTACGCTTTTATCATTTTTCAGCGTCTCAAAAAAATGCCTTTGTTCAAGGTCACACTATCCGCTGTTTTGGCGATGTGCGCCCTGGTTCTTCAGGGCTTGAGATGTATCACCCTGAATATCAAATATTCAATGAATCTATTCCCCCGCTTGAGCAAACGTTAACACCGGCCTACCACACGACCGACGGCATTACGCAACCTCGCTTACGTCAACTCATCGAACAGGCTTTTACTCTTATTGAGCCTGCTATGCTGCCAAATTTATCAACTTATTTAAGTGCTGGCTCTGATCATAAGCAAGACGATAAAGGCTTGTCAGAAAAGCTGAACTTTCTGCATTTTCCTCCCAACAATATCAGTGTCGATGAATTAATAGAGGGTGTGCACCCCTATCAACAAGAATTAATTATCGAAGAGCTAACTGCCTATCAATTGAGCTTATTGCGCCTCCGTGAACAACGCCTAATGCAACAAGGAATCGTCTTAGCGAACGCTAAAAAATACGAGGCTGCGTTTATTCAATCCTTGCCATATACGCTTACAGGAGCACAGCAACGTGTTTGTAAAGAGATTAGCGATGATCTTGAAAAACACACACCGATGATGCGATTGCTGCAAGGCGATGTCGGCTCGGGCAAGACTATCGTTGCTGCAATGGCCGCGCTTATTGCTATAGGTGCAGATAAGCAAGTGGCGCTGATGGCACCTACCGATATTTTAACCGAGCAACACAGGACTTGCTTCGAAAACTGGTTTGCACCTTTAGGTATAAAAGTCGTCTCGCTTAGCGGCAAACAAAAAGTTGCCCACCGGCGCGAACAATTGGCTGCAATTGAAGATGGTAGTGCAAAAATGGTGGTAGGCACTCATGCCCTATTTCAAGAAAGTGTGAGTTTTTGCAATCTTGCTTTAGTCATTATCGATGAGCAACATCGCTTTGGTGTGCAGCAACGTCTTGAGCTTCGCGATAAGGGCATAGCTGAGGACGGCCAACCCCATCAATTAATTATGACCGCCACCCCCATACCACGCACACTCGCCATGAGTGCTTATGCAGATTTAGATTATTCTGTAATCGATGAGCTACCTAAAGGCCGGCAAGGTATTGAGACCGTTGCGATTAGCCAAAAGCGCAGGCCAGAAATTATTGAACGCATACGCCATGCCTGTATGGAGCAGCGCCAAGCATACTGGGTATGCACACTAATAGAGCAATCTGAGACGCTCACGGCCCAAGCCGCCGAAGACACAGCCGTCAGCTTGCAAGAGCAGCTTCCAAAACTACGTATTGGTTTAATTCATGGACGCCTAAAAGCTGTCGAAAAAGAATCGATTATGGCAGACTTTAAGGCGGGACACATTAACCTTCTGGTGGCCACCACGGTGATAGAAGTAGGTGTTGATGTCGCTAATGCCAGCTTAATGGTGATTGAGAATCCCGAGCGCTTAGGGCTGGCACAGCTTCATCAGTTACGCGGGCGTGTCGGCCGTGGGCCTGTAGCTAGCCATTGTGTTCTGCTCTACGGCGACGCTTTATCTAATAACGGTAAAGAGCGCCTACAAGCCATGCGGGCGACAAACGACGGTTTTAAAATCGCTGAAATTGATCTTAAACTACGAGGACCAGGAGAGGTATTGGGCACTCGCCAAACCGGCGACATTAGCTTTAAACTGGCAGATCTTCAACGGGACCAGCATCTTATACCCTCGATACACAAAAAGGCTAAAACACTTATCTCAACACATCCTATTTTATGCAATCAACTTATTCAGCGCTGGGTGGGCTTAAGCGAGCAATATGCTCAAGCCTAAGCTGGCAATAATCATTAGAGCTAATTTTTAAGGCGCCTCTCGGCTAGACTATTAGCTAAAGGTGAACCGGTCTCTCATAGCGAAAACTATTTTGAACATTTCTCACGTCTTGATTTTTTTGAACTACACTAAAATATATGTAACTAATTAAATCTTTTAGGAGCTATCTTGCCCATGTCGTCCAATATCGAACGTCTGCTTACAGACTCTAAAGTGCCATATTCGTTAACAAACACTACAACGAAAAAAACCACCAAGCACCAAGACGATGTCGTTCAGCTAAGGCCCTATAATGTTGTTCGAGCAACATTGCTCAAAAATGAACGCGACGAAAACATTGTTGCCATCAGCCGCGGCGATACCCTTTTAGACATACAACAAATTAATACTTTATTTGACAGTAAGCATGTGGCACTCACCACGGCAGAAGTCGATAAATACATGAAGTCCTCTAAATTGAGTGCTGTTCCTGCATTACCTGGTTTAAATAACTTGCCAACTGTTGTCGATAAAGGCCTACTAGCCTATGACACTATTTATTTAGATATTGGCGTTGGCCAACAATATATTCAACTTGAGCAGGTATATTTTAGAGAACTTATTGTTAACGCCAC
>CAXMPB010000224.1:0-1517 GCA_964195035.1 Cellvibrionaceae bacterium
GAGCTTTGCACCTCGATAATAATGGGGTGCATCTGTGCGCAAAACGCCTAGGGCCTCAAAAGGTAAATTAAAGTGTGTATGGTTAACGGCTAAGCCCGTTAACGAAGCCGAAGCTACAGTTACTCCATGGTATGAGCGTTCGCGAGCGATAATTTTAAATTTTTCAGGTTTACCGATCGCATTAAAGTAATAGCGCAACATTTTGATATGCGTGTCATTGGCATCACTACCCGAGTTACCAAAAAAAATTTGAGCGTTATCTACAGGAACCATCTGGGCTAATTTTTCGGCTAAATCAATGCCCACTTGGTGGGTTTTACCACCAAACATGTGCGAAAAAGACAGCCTGCCCATTTGTTCAGTAGTAGCATCAATCAGTTCGCGATTGTTATAACCCAGCGATGTGCACCATAAGCCAGCCATGCCTTCCAAATACTGCCTGCCCTCTTTGTCATAAACATAAGCGCCGTCACCACGCTCAATGGTTAAGGTTTCTGTTGTATTAAAGTTTGTCGTAGGGTAAATAATATGGCTCATATTGCTTTCCTCAAATACTGCCCAAGCAGATACATTTTGTTGGCAGGTAATCAGCTAGGCTATGTTTGGATAACTCTAGCCCTTCCTAATAGTCTACTTTTAGACCAACACTTTCATTGATTATATAATTATTTGAACATTCTTACATTTGTCTCTTCACAACTAAAATCCAATTTGAGATGTTTTATTAGATGTAAAAAATCATCAATAGGAGGGCCGTACCTCAGCCTTGGCCTCGTCTGTTGAATGTCTTCAAAGTTTCGTTGAGGCAAAAGAGATGATCTGCAAATACAGTGATACCTATTCATTAATTCTTTGGACGATAATGAGTCGTGCGGTGGCTATTTATTGTGCTTTTGGCGCTAAGCCCTGTTCCTTTAAAAACTGTTTAGCGATGGCAATATCAAAGGGTCGCTCTTGGCTTTCGGCCGCATAGCGGAGTTCGTCGACTTGCTGGTAAAAGTCGATCTCGGCATCGGGCATATAATGCAGGCAAGAGCCGCCAAAAAACCAAAGCAAGTCTCTCGATAGAGAGATTAATAAATGATTGTAGCCAGTAACAATGTGCTCCACCAACCATTGGCCTTGTTCGCTCATCTCGTCGCTGTAGGCTTCTGTGGCGCAAAGTTTATCTAGTGTGCGTATAAATTGCTGGTCGTTCTCGCTAAGCTCGTTGAGATTGACGTGATAAGGTCGCTCTTGGCTAATATTTTCTTTGAATTGCTTGAGTAGATCTACATGATAGGTAAAGTATTGCGTATACTGCATGGGCTTATATAGTCTCTTTAAAAAACACATTCTATCTAAAGTATATTACCTAAGTCATCATTTCTGTTCAAAAGCTTGCTAACATCTTTAAAATAAGGCGTATTAATACGTCTATAATGAGACTTTATTGCCTTAATCCTCATCACAACCGTTACGATAACTATTATGACAACTGCATTATCTATAAGGTCGCTTAAAAAAGTCTATAGCAA
>CAXMPB010000225.1:0-4456 GCA_964195035.1 Cellvibrionaceae bacterium
GCTCACAATGGAATGGGTTTATTGTTTCAATTAACGGGTGAGCCAAAGCTTGCTGAAAAGTCATTCAAGAGCGCTTTAAGTTCTGACAGCATTTATACGCAAGCGCGCATTGATTATGGAAAGTTTTTGTATGCTCAAAATCGCTTCGAAGAAGCGCTTGAAAACTTTGAGCGGGCAGCAAAAGATCTTAGTTATGACCGTCGTGCATTAGCTATAGCGTATATTGGTCAGTCGGCGTTAAAAACGGGTAACATTGCACGCGCCCGATCTGCTTTCGAGCACTCTTTAAATGTTGATAATAAATTAGCGTTACCTATGATAGAGTTAGCGTTAATGCAGTTCGACGAAAGAGATTTTGAGTCGTCTAAAAAGAATTTAGATCGTTATCTTGAAATAGCTTCAGCTTCTTCCAAGAGTCTCTGGTTAGGCATACGTATAGAGCGTATTTTTGGTAATAAAGACAAAGAGGCAAGCTATGCGCTTGCGCTAAAAAATTTACACCCTTACTCTCAAGAATATCTAGAGTATAAAAATTTATTACAACAGCAGTAGAAGGCTACCGTAATAATTGTAGCGGTGAAAGTAATTTTAAAATCAGTAGATTAATAGTAGTAGGTTTGAGGTGATGAGCGACAAGAATAAAAGCGACAACCAAGAACATGTGTCTAATCTATCGTTAATTCCTAATGAATATCTTGCAGGTATGCGTAAGAAAAATGGTATTAAAGAGCGCGACGCCGCAGATGCATTAAAAATATCTGTGGTCCGATTAAGGTCTATAGAAGAGGGTGACTATACGGTTTTTCCCTCTCAGACTTATGTGCGCGGTCACCTCCGCAACTATAGCCGCTATCTCAATCTCGACGAGGACTTAGTGGTTGGTGCCTACGATAGGGCTCATCCGCCGTTATTCGATTTCGTTAATCCTGAAAAAAATTCAAGAGAAAAGCATAGTTCTAGGGACTCAACTACTAAGCGCTCGGCAGTGTTTTTAATGCTAATTGGTATTTTAGTCGCTCTTTGGGTAGCGGCTTATAGTTTTTTTGATAATTCGGCCACGGGGTTCGATTCATTATTTTCATCCTCAGACTCTCAGCCATTTGCTACAGATGCATCGGAAACTCAATCAAAGTTGGTCAAAATTGTTGAAAAGCTAGAAGTTGATGAGGTGAGTGCTGCCCTCGTCGAGAAGATGGTCGCAGACGATGGGGTGCAGGTAAACTCCGGCAATTTAGGCGAGCTTGCGAATTTGACGGCTAATGGGGCATTAGAAGATAGTCGTATTGATGTTTCTGACGTCAGTGCTGAGCGCGCTCAAAGTGTTAATGTAATAAACGAGAACTTATCCAAGAAAAGGTCTGAGCCGGCGCCCTCAATTTTACCTTTGAATGGTATCTCATCAGAGCCAAAAATAGTGGTGAGTAAAGTGACGGCTGCTGAGCTTGTTAAATCCATTAGACGTGCTGAAAATGCTGTTCCTATTGTAGATGTTCCGCCCAACGCGCATGTGTTAACCTTTAGTTTTAGTAATCCATGCTGGGTGAAAGTAACCGATGCAGAAGGCACTGTTGTATTCGCAGGCTTAAAAACATCGGGAAGTACCCTTCGTCTTAGTGGTAGTGCACCGTTCAATATTGTTTTGGGTAATGTTGAAGGCACAAGCTTGGCGTATAATGATGAGCCTGTCGCACTTGGTGATCAAGTAAATGGTAGGCCTTTACGTTTGGTTGTTGGTAGTTAGTTTATAAGTTTATAGATGTAGCCGGTGAGCACTTCTTCAAATACAATCTTATAAATCACGTTTGTTGATTTGATCCACAATTCCTTTTTATTTCTCTTTTATTGTTAGGTGATTGCCATGCATTTTGAATCTCCCATTAAGCGTCGTCAAACTCGACAAATTATGGTGGGCGATGTCGCTGTTGGTGGCGATGCACCAATTAGCGTGCAGAGCATGACAAATACAGAGACAACTGATGTATGCGCAACTGTCGACCAAATCAATCAAATTCAACAAGCGGGTGCAGATATTGTTCGTGTATCAGTACCCTCAATGGATGCCGCTGGTGCCTTCGGAGAAATCAGAAAGAGAGTTAACGTACCATTGGTCGCTGACATTCATTTTGATTATCGTATCGCTCTTCGTGTCGCTGATCTTGGTGTTGATTGTCTACGCATTAACCCCGGAAATATTGGCCGCGAAAAACGTATTCGTGCTGTTGTTGATAAAGCGCGAGATTTAAATATTCCTATTCGCATTGGTGTTAATGCAGGCTCTCTTGAGAAAGATCTACAAAAAAAATATGGCGAACCAACACCTGATGCTTTAGTTGAATCTGCTATGCGTCATGTTGATATTCTTGAAAAACTCGATTTTCAAAACTTTAAAGTGAGTGTTAAAGCCTCAGACGTTTTTATGGCAGTCGCCGCCTATAGAAAACTGTCTGATCTAATTGATCAGCCCCTTCATCTAGGTATTACCGAGGCGGGAGGGTTCCGGTCGGGTACGGTGAAGTCAGCTGTAGGTATAGGTGCTTTATTAATGGATGGCATTGGCGATACTGTGCGTATATCACTTGCGGCAGACCCTGTGCAAGAGGTGAAGGTTGCATGGGATTTGTTAAGAAGCTTAAAGCTGCGTAGCAGAGGCATTAACTTTATTGCATGTCCTAGTTGTTCGAGACATAATTTTGATGTGATTGCGACAATGAACGCACTTGACTCACGAGTAGAAGATACTACCGTGCCTTTGGCTGTTGCGATTATTGGCTGTGTGGTCAATGGTCCCGGTGAGGCAAAAGAAGCAGATCTTGGCTTGGCTGGCGGTACGCCGAACAATTTGATTTATATCGATGGTAAGCCTGCCACTAAACTGCCTAAAGATGGTTTGGTCGATGCGCTTGAAGGCCTTATCCGTAAAAAAGCTGAGGAAAAGGCAAAAGCAATGGAAGATCTTATCGTTAAGGTATAGGAATGCTTTATAAGCTTTCGGATCGCACTTTTAGTAAGACATTGTTTAGAAGATAAATTGTTTAGAAGATAAATTGCTGAGAGCATAAGCTGTTGAGAATATGGTTTATCCGTAATGATATTCTTTGATTTATACTCTACATTCCTGCTTTTTAACTATTTTTCAACATTTCATCGCTCTATTTATCGCTCGCGGGTAATATTTATTCGCATAGAGAGAACCACCTGTATAGTCCCGCCTCGCTTTGCCCTATAATACGTGTTTTTTTATGGTAATAACTTTCCATCAATAACAATGGCGACCATCCTTTGAGTAAGATCCAAGCAATTCGCGGTATGAATGATCTACTGCCAGAGACCTCGAGTGTATGGCAATATTTAGAGTCGACCATTGCTCAATGCGTTCAGTCCTACGGTTATCGCGAGATTCGTTTTCCTCTGCTAGAAAAAACAGAATTATTTAAGCGCTCTATTGGTGAAGTGACCGATATCGTCGAAAAAGAAATGTATACTTTTGATGATCGCAATGGAGAGAGCCTAACGCTGCGACCTGAAGGCACCGCTTCTTGTGTGCGAGCTTGCGAAGAACATGGGCTTTTGTATAACAAAATTCAACGTCTTTGGTATATGGGGCCAATGTTTCGCTATGAACGACCACAAAAAGGACGCTTGCGTCAATTTCATCAAATTGGTATAGAAGCCTTTGGTCTGCAAGGCCCAGATGTTGATGCCGAATTATTATTGATGACAGCACGCTTGTGGAAAATGCTAGGCATTGATCAGGCCGTTACCTTAGAGATTAACTCTCTGGGCACGGCAGCCTCTCGTAATGTTTATAAAGAAGCCTTGGTTGAATTTTTAACTGAGGTAAAAGATGAGCTGGATGAAGATAGTCAGCGCAGGCTGGGTACAAATCCGCTGCGTATTCTCGATAGCAAAAGCGAAGCAACGCAACAATTACTGGTAAACGCACCTCAGTTAGATGACTATTTAGATGACGATTCACGTCAGCATTTTGATTCGTTAAAACAGATATTAGATGCCGCAAACATTGTCTATCGAGTTAATAATCGCCTAGTCCGTGGGCTTGATTATTATGGATATACAGTCTTTGAGTGGGTGACCGATAAGCTAGGTGCACAAGGTACCGTTTGTGCTGGTGGCCGCTATGATGGTTTGGTTGAACAGCTTGGCGGTAGGCCAGTGCCAGCCGTGGGTTGCGCAATGGGTCTTGAGCGGCTTATTTTGTTATTGCAAACTCTCAATAAAATACCAGAATCAATTGAGCAAAAGCCCGATGTTTATATTTTGGCGGTGGGCAATATGAATGGGGTTGTAGAAGGCTATGCCTTAGCCGCAGCAGAGAAGTTGCGTGAACATTGTGAGGGCGTTCGCTGTCTGAGTCACTGTGGCGGTGGTAGTTTTAAATCACAAATGAAAAAAGCCGATAAAAGTGGTGCCGCAATGGCCATAATTATTGGCGAAG
>CAXMPB010000226.1:0-4999 GCA_964195035.1 Cellvibrionaceae bacterium
TCGTATAACTCCTGAAATACCGGTGCTGTCCGAGGAGTCGTTATTACCTGACTTTGCGCAAAGACAACAGTGGCAGAAATACTGGTTAGTCGACCCGCTAGATGGGACCAAAGAATTTATAAGACGTAATGGCGAATTTACCGTAAATATCGCCCTTATCGACAAGGGGGTACCGGTATTAGGTGTTGTCTACGTGCCTGTTAGCGATGTTTGCTATGCGGGATTCTCCAAAGAACCCTCGCTAGAAAATTCTAGTGACGACTTAAATAACTCCTTCAGTGCCAATACCGATAAATACGCCTGTAAAATATCGAATAGTAAGATAGTCAATATAAAAGTGCGCTGCGCCCAAAAGCTTGTGAGTGAGGGCGCGCTCATAGAGGTTGTGGCAAGTCGGCATCATCGAGCAGATGCAGTCGATACATTGTGTGCGACCATCAATGCGCAATGGGGGCAAACGCGACTGCGCGCGATGGGTAGCTCCTTGAAGTTATGTTTGATTGCCGAAGGTAGGGCAGATTTATATCCTCGCTTTGGGCCAACCTCTGAATGGGATACGGCTGCGGCTCAGGCGATTGTAGAGGCTGCTGGGGGTTATGTGTTAAATGCGAGTGGCCTACCTCTGCTTTATAATCAAAAAGAGAGTGTGCTCAACCCAGATTTTTTTGTGATAGGAGAAGACATTAAGCAGTGGCGACAATTATTAAGCCTTTTGTAATCATCGTTTTCGAGATTATTATTTGGTCAGGCTAAAAATTAACCGTTAGTCTGCATAAAATGCCAAATGTTCGATAGAAGAAGTTAGTGTAGTTTGTTAAGCTGTTAGCTCAAAACATTGATTTTGATCGCATAAAACTGAATGAGAAATCGGTTACGACTTGAAGTTTGTAAAATATGGGCGTTTAATTGCAGATATGTCTGAATATACAATAGAAGATCTTTATAAGAAAGTTGATCAGTTGATTCATCACTGCGAATCTTTAAAGGCGCGCGAATCGTCTTTACTGAGTGAGAGGTCGCGTTTAATTGAAAAAAACGATTTGGCACGAACACGCGTTGAGGCGATGATTGGCCAACTTAAAAATTTACAACAAACGACAGGTTAGGCGGGTTAAGTTGTGGCAACAGAAACATTGTCTGTGCATATTTTAGGTAAGGATTACCAAGTCGCATGCCCTGAAGAGGAGCGCGAAGCACTATTACGTGCCGCCTCTGAGCTAGATTTGCGTATGCGTGTTATTAGGCAATCTGGTAACGTAATTGGTGTGGAGCGAATTGCCGTGATGGCAGCGCTCAATTTGTCGAATGAAGTGTTAACGGGTCAGCAGCAGCAAAGTGATGTCGATCAAGATGTTCTTGAAAATCTTCATTCAAGAATTGATGAGGTTTTACTGTAACCTTTACGGTATAAGCTTTTATATTTTTCTAGTCATAGTGCTAAGCTTAGATTTATTCCCACCTCTTCTTGTCTAGATTTTCATTCCTTTAGTCTAGTTAGCATATCGTTCAATCTTTTATATGCGTAAATATTCTTTTTTTTTTGAATTTCTTTATGGCGTTAATATGTTGCTTTGGCTATAATCAACTTAACTCCTGAGGCGTTGGCTAGTCTTTGTCTTCGAGCCGATACTACCACCCTAGGAGGTTTCTAGTGTCTGTTGGTGTGCATGTCCGCAAGTCGGAAAGCCTTATGCAGATCGGAAACCCCCGTCTTGAACTCATCGGTTCAAGGTCAGTTTGACAGCGGCGTCTTGGGATTTTTTATTGTCTATTTGCTTGATTTATAAAGCATTCATTTTGTTCGAACCTTTCTGTAAATCAATTAGTTTTTAGGTATTTTTAGTACTTACAAGCCTTTCGTATTTGTAAAAAATCTAGACCCCAGCCTTTATTTTCCTATTGTCTTCATATATTTCACGCCGTATTTCTCAACAGCTTTTGTGTCTCTGTTAGTGTGCCGTTATACTCTGCGAGTAATTTAATTGATTAATTATGGTGCTTATTAAGAATGACTAGCTGTGAGGTGGCTTCCCAATTACGTGGCATGATTCGCAGGCGTCGACAACGCATTGGCTTGGGTGCTCAGTATCGTGCAGCACATGCTTTAGCCAAAAAAATATGTGCTTTGCCTGAGTATCAAGCGGCTGGCCGAATAGCATTATATGTAGCGAGTGATAGTGAAATAGATTGTCGGTTTATTATGAAAGATGCAAGGCGCGCGGGTAAGCAATGTTTCTTGCCGGTTCTAAGAGATGACAATCCTAAAGCACATCAAATGGATTTTGTGAGTTTCCCTCCTGGAAGTCCTTTAGGATTTAATCGCTATGGTATTGCAGAGCCAAAAAAGGGTGCGAAGATAGCAGCGCAAGCACTCGATTTAGTCATTGTGCCCTTAGTTGGTTTCGATCGAGATGGCCACCGTATTGGAATGGGCGGGGGTTTCTACGACCGAGCTTTTGAATTTATCGGCAAGCATAATAAAGATGTTCGCACTCATCTTCAATATCAACAAGGGCCAGTGTTAATTGGTGTTGCTCATCATGTACAAGAGGTGTTGCGTATTCAGCCGCAGCCATGGGATGTGCGGTTAAATAAAGTAGTTAGTGTTTAAAATAAAAATTATATTTGGGTAAAAAATTATGACGCAAGATGAATTAAAACAAGCTGTCGCTAAAGCTGCCGTTGACTATATTCAACCAAAATTAACAAAAGATGCCATTGTCGGTGTCGGCACAGGCTCCACGGCGAATTGTTTTATTGATGCGCTCGCAAATAATAAGCATTTATTTGCAGGCGCCGTGGCAAGTTCAGAGGCGACGGCAAAAAGACTGAGTGACCATGGTATTAAGGTTTATGATTTAAATGAAGTCGATAGCTTAGTCGTATACGTTGATGGTGCTGATGAAGCCGATGCAAACTTATGTTTAATTAAAGGTGGCGGTGCAGCTTTAACGCGCGAAAAAATTGTTGCTGCTTGCGCCAAAGAGTTTGTTTGTATTGCCGACGAAAGTAAGTGGGTCGATGTGTTGGGGCGTTTTCCGCTACCGATAGAAGTGATTCCGATGGCGCGCGCCTATGTTATTCGTGAGCTGATCAAATTAGGTGGCAGGCCCGAATATCGCGAAGGTGTCATAACTGATAATGGTAACGATATTGTTGATGTGTATGATTTGCAGATCAATAAACCCGTTCAATTTGAGGTAACAATTAATGCAATTGTGGGGGTGGTGACTAATGGGTTGTTCGCAGCGCGGCCTGCAAATGTAGTGTTGCTGGGTAGAGAGTCTGGCGTCGAAATTTTTGTTGGTTAAGCGTTAAGCTCTAAATTAGATGACAAGCCGATTAAAAAAGAGGCCCTGTGTTCAGTTAACACAGGGCCTCTTGGGTTACATCATAAGTTGAGCAGACTTTATCTTGTACAAAAGTGCCCTACTTGACTGCCTTTTGCCTGCTCATAGTTACCCTTATTTGCCTTTACCCATAGCGCTTGCGTATTCTGCTAGGGCTCGCTCGCGGGCAAATTTATAATCGACAATAGGTTCGGGATAGCCACAGTCCTCACGCTGTTGTGTGCTCGGGTTATGAATAGATTTTTTATCGAGAGATGCAAGCTCGGGCAATAACTTCTTAATAAAAATGCCCTCACTGTCAAAGCGCTCTGACTGTCTTAAGGGGCTAAATATTCTAAAGTAGGGTGCGGCGTCGGCACCTGTCGAGGCTGCCCACTGCCAGCCGCCATTATTAGAGGCGAAGTCACCATCAATTAAGTGCTGCATAAAGAACTGTTCGCCACGGCGCCAATCTATTAGTAAAAGTTTTGTCAAGAATGCAGCAACTACCATTCTTAAGCGGTTATGCATCCACCCTGTTTGAAGTAACTGCTTCATTGCGGCATCAACAATGGGGTAGCCAGTTTGTCCTGTGCACCATGCTTGCCATTGTCTATCGTCATTGATCCAAGGGATTGGTGCTTTGAGTGTTTTAAAATCATCTAGGCGTGATAGGCGCGGGTAAAGACATATTAAGTGCCGATAAAACTCTCTCCAGATAAGTTCATTCAACCAAGTGCTTTCTAGCCACTCTCCGGTTTTTTGTCTTAGGCTTAGTAGGCATTGCTTAGTGCTAATAGCGCCACACATTAAATAGGGCGATAGCGTACTAGTGCCGGCGATACTTGGAATATCTCTAATATCTTTGTAGTCTAGTGCCGCATTAGCCATGAATTTGTTAAGTTTTTCCGCCATACCGCTCGATGAGCTTGGCCATAAGTCAGCTCTATAATCCTCGTCATTATTAGGCCAGTATTGAGAGATATCATCGGTTTCAATGTCAGTTTTTGTTTGTCTTTTGGGTTTAGGTAGCGGTGTAATTATGGCGTCGGTCAGTTGTTTTTTCCACTGGCGGGCAAAGGGCGTAAACACATGATAAATAGTATCGTTTTGTGTCTTGACTGAGCCTGGTTGATGAAAAACATCGCCATGAAAAGCATGTGTTTTAATCTCTGCGGTCTCAAAGGCCTCGGTAACGGCTTTATCTCTTAATGATTCATTAAGAGGGTATTCATAATTAAACCATAAACCTTTTGCGCCAGTATTTGATGCAAGCTCTAGTAGTGCCTTAGGTGTCTCTTGGTAGTTTGCTATATGAATTATCTTAAGTGGTATATTGAGAGCGGACAATTCAGTTTGTAACGACTTTAAGCGTCTATAAATAAAATCGAGCTTAATGGCTGCATCGTTGTGGATTTGCCACTGCTCGGGGTTAATCACAAATACACAGCTACAATTACCCGTTTTGCAGGCATTATGAAGTGCTGGATTGTCTTCTATGCGTAAATCATTACGTAACCAAACTAATTGCATTTTATCTCCCGTTTATTGTGCTTATGGTACGTTATTTTAATAGAGTTAGCCTAATTACATGCATAGCGCCGCTCTAGGTAGGTCTTATTTTTGAAGTCTGGTACAATTCGCGCCGTGAAACATTATGATGTTTCATT
>CAXMPB010000227.1:0-10328 GCA_964195035.1 Cellvibrionaceae bacterium
GTTCGGTTATATAAGGTCGTTATTATTGTTTACTTTATTACGTATAATGCTTTTAATGTTTGATTCGTGCCCTATTATTTGTTTGTGAGTTTAGTTACTTGGCTATTATTTTAGCGATTATCCCTGTTTTTCTGATTATCTTTTGTGGTCTTGTATGCGCACATTATCAATTTGTGAGTTCAGATTTTTGGCGGGGAGCAGAAAAGGTAACATATTTCTTATTATTTCCATCACTGTTAATCAGTAAAATAGCCGTTGCCGACCTTGCGGGCCTCGATATTTTCAATGCAGCGATACTTATTGTATTGCTCTATATTGTGTTAACTCTAATCTTGGTTGTATTGCAGGTCTTTGTTAAGTTTCCACCCTTTAAATTCACCTCTGTTTATCAAGGTGGTATTCGCCTAAATACCTACATAGGTTTATCTCTCGTTATCGCACTGTTTGGGCCAGATGGCTTGGTGATGGCGATTATGTTACTAACCTTGATGATCCCGGTGTTGAATGTTTTATGTGTTTTGGTGCTCGAGTTGTATCATCAACAGGGAGATAGCCGACGTAAAATTTTTAAGCGTGTTGGCAAATCCATTATTAATAATCCATTGATTCTAGGCTGCAGCGCAGGTGTAGGGATTAATTTATTACAGATGCCCATCCCATCTATTTTTTTAGAGACTCTCGAGATATTTTCTAAAGCAACATTGCCATTAGGCTTGTTAACCGTAGGTGCAGCACTTAACTTACGCTCAATATCAACATCAGTAGCACCCTTGTTGGTGTCTAGCGTCGCTAAGTTTTTATTGCTGCCGGTTATTGCCGTAGTGCTATGCAGTATCCTTAATGTTGAGCCTTTAATGAGAAATGTATTACTGTTATTAACGCTATTACCAACTGCATCGGCCTCTTACATTTTAGCGCGACAGCTTGGTGGCGATTATGAATTAATGGCGACGATCATTACTGTGCAAACACTACTAGCAGGCATTATGATGCCGATAATGTTAATTTTTCTTGTGTGATTAAGATGCAGTTAGAGCACTAATTAATTGGTAATCTTCACTACTTGCTGTAAGCTACCGCACACTAATTTCTCCTTCTATCCACTGTGAGATCTTGCAAGATAGTTATTTTCCCCCGTAGCGGCGTTAAAAATTTATTCAATCGGTCACCTACTTCGTGTAGGCTCACTTTTTTCGCGAATTTTGGCCTTGTTACGAGAAAAAATCCCCGCTCGTGCAAAGACCTCACTATTAAATAAATACTATATTATTATGAGTTTTGATTCCCTTGGTCTCTCTGAGCCATTATTAAAAGCAGTCCTTGAAAAGGGCTATGACAAGCCATCGCCAATTCAAGAGCAAGCCATTCCTGCCATCATTAACGGTCATGATGTTATGGCCGCAGCCCAAACGGGTACCGGCAAAACAGCGGGTTTTACCTTGCCATTATTAAATCGTTTGGCCGAGGGCGAGCTTGCTCGCGCAAATCATGCTCGCGCTTTAATTTTAACCCCAACCCGTGAGCTCGCCGCGCAAGTCGCCGCCAGTGTTGAGACCTATGGTAAATATTTACCATTGCGTTCTACGGTTGTATTTGGTGGCGTAAAAATAAATCCACAAATGATGGCCTTAAGAAAAGGTGCGGATGTACTAGTTGCAACGCCTGGTCGATTGCTTGATTTATATAATCAAGGGGCCGTTAAATTTTCTCAATTAGAAGTACTTGTGCTCGATGAAGCCGACCGTATGTTAGATATGGGCTTTATTCACGATATTAAGAAAATTATAAAGGTACTACCCACTCGTCGACAAAATCTATTGTTTTCAGCGACTTTCTCGGACGATATACGCCAGCTTGCCAAGGGTTTAGTGAATAACCCTGTCGAGATTTCTGTTAGCCCTCGGAATACGACGGTGAGTAGCGTTAAGCAATGGATACATCCTGTTGATAAAAAGCGTAAATCTGAGTTGCTTTGTCATCTTATTCATACGCATCAATGGGATCAGGCGCTGGTTTTTTCGCGTACTAAACACGGTGCTAATAAACTCGTTAAACAATTACTTGCCGCAGGTATAACTGCTATCGCGATTCATGGCAATAAAAGCCAAGGTGCACGTACCAAAGCCCTAGCTGAATTTAAAGCCGGCAGTGTGCGTATACTTGTGGCGACCGATATTGCCGCTAGAGGTTTAGATATCGATCAGTTACCACAGGTGGTTAACTTTGATTTGCCCAATGTGCCCGAAGATTATGTACATCGTATCGGCCGCACCGGTAGAGCCGGTGCAACCGGTCAGGCCTTATCTCTTGTCAGTGCAGACGAGTTTAAAGAGCTGAGCGCTATAGAGCGCTTAATTAAAAACGTATTAGTACGTGAAACTATTGAAGAGTTTGACCCCGATCATCAATTGCCCGAATCACGTCTAGATCATCGGCCGATTAAGGCAAAAAAACCTAAAAGCTCAGGTTTTAGTCGAGGTGAGAATAGTAATTCTGACAATAAAAATCAGGCCAATAGGCAGCGTACTCGTCGTGATGATAATAAAGGCGGAAGCGGTAATAGCGATTCGAAAAACAGGACTAGCTATTCTAATACGCGCAAGCCCAAGACTAATAATAGCCCTAGCAACCGCTCTAATAACGCCTCTAATAATCAGGCTCAAAAAACTGAGAATAAATCAGGTAACAGATAAAGGGTATTGTTAGCGCTGCCATAAACGCAATGATTGACCATAGCTAGGTGATTTTTGAAAAAAATAGCAATTTTTGTCGATGTACAAAATATTTATTACACGACAAGAGATATTTATAAGCGCCAATTCAATTATCGCCAATTTTGGCCGCGCATCTGTGCCGAGGGTGAAATTGTAGTCGCTAATGCCTATGCTATTCATCGTGGTGATGACCAGCAAATAAAATTTCAAGATGCGCTTAAGCATATAGGTTTTACTATTAAGCTAAAACCCTATATTCAACGCAGTGACGGCTCTGCAAAAGGCGACTGGGATGTGGGTATTACCATTGATGTGCTCGAGGCAGCACCTCAGGTCGATAAAGTCATCTTACTGTCGGGTGATGGCGACTTCGATATGCTGCTCGACAGCATCAAAAAAAATCATGCCGTAGAGACAGCGGTGTATGGCGTGCAAAAATTAACGGCTGCATCTTTGATTGAATCAGCAGATCACTATTATCCTATCGATGAAACTATGTTGTTGTAACGTTTGCTTGTAATACATTAGCGTAATAAATTGTTGTAAGGTGTGGCTGTCATATAAATAGTTGTAAGAGCTAATTTAAGTAAGTGGCGCGTAAAAGATACATTATGTTTTGATAAGAGATGCGCGCATGCCCGTTAATAAAAATACAACATTAGATATTCAAAAATTAAAGCGCTTAGAAACTGATTTTTTAATGCGTTATCCCGGCGGCTTTGCCGATCCAGATATGTTGGCCAGCACTAAAAAACATAACTTTAATAAAATGGTCGACTTTACTCAGACAGTTTTCAATAAAGTTTCCTGCTCAAATATCCACGTCACCGCAGATAACATGGTTAAGGTTATTAGCCGCTCGTCAATGATCTCTATGTATGAGAAGCCCAAATTTCGTGATTTTGTAAGAAACCTTAATGAATACGATAAAGCTTTTTTGGTAGAAGCGCTAAGTAATATGCTTCATGGTAAGCAACAGTTTGGCTTTGAGGCGATGGTTGATATTTTGCGCACAGAAAAGCTGGCTAAATGGAGCTTGATGAGTATTATCCCCGCGTATTACTCTCCCAAAAAACAAGTGTTTGTAAAGCCAACAACGGCTAAAAATATTTTAAAACATTTTGAATTAGATGACCCTGTCTATAAGCCAGCGCCCACATGGGATTTCTATAAAAAATACCGAAAGTTAATGATTGATGGTAAGTCTAAGGTCAATAAAAGTTTATCGCCATCAAATGCGGCATTTACTGGTTTTTTGATGATGACAGTCGATAAGTAATCGCTTGGCATGCGCTATATGACAGGGCCTTGATTAATAACTGCCTTGCTGTCGGCCAATAAGTGCAATTGAATAATATTAACAAGCCTGAAGAATTTCTATCTCTTCGTGTGCATTCATCCACTTTTCTTCCAATTCTTCAACAACAACACTCAGTCGTCCTTGCTCTTGTAATAGCTCTTGAAGTTGTTTCTTATTCTCTTCGCTATAAAGGGATTCATCACTGAGTTTTTTTTGTATAACTTCAAACTGCTTCTGTTTGTTTTCCATTTCTTTTTCTGTTTTTTTAATAAAATTATTCAACGGCTTTAGCTTTTCTCGCTTGGCCGCTTCTTGTTGCCGCAATAGTTTCTTATCGACTTTATCAGTAATAACGCCGGTGCCATTAACCGCGTCTGCTGCTGGGGTCTCGTTTTTAGATTGTTGTAGTGATTCTTTTAACCACTGCTGATAATCACTTAAATCGCCATCAAATAAAGTGACAGAGTGATTGGCAACTAGATAAAATTCGTCCACTGTGTTTTTAAGTAAGTGCCTATCGTGGGATATAACAACAAGAGCACCTTTATAAAGCTGTAAGGCCAGCGTGAGTGCGTGACGCATATCTAAATCGAGGTGGTTGGTTGGCTCATCTAAAATTAACAAGTTCGGTTTTTGCCAAACAATCAAGGCAAGTGCTAGGCGTGCTTTCTCGCCACCCGAGAAGGGCCTAATTGGGTCGACTGCTTTATCGGCATGAAAATTAAAACTGCCTAAAAAATTACGGATAACTTGCTCGGTAACCGTCGGTGATAAACGTTGAATATGAAGTAAGGCGCTAGCGTCTAAATCTAAAAATTCTAATTGATGTTGGGCAAAGTAGCCAATTTTAAGGTGCTCGCTTACGCTACGCTCACCACTTAATAAGGCGAGATCACCAACTAATGTTTTAACTAATGTCGATTTACCTGCGCCGTTATAACCTAATAAGCCAATACGGGTATCTGAGCGCAGTGTCAGTTCGGCCCGTTTAACGATAGGCGCGACCGGGGTGTTTTTATCTACAGCACTATAACCGAGGTCAGCGGCCTCTAGGCTTAGCAACGGGTCAGATGTTTTGTCGGCTTCACTAAAGCGAAAACTAAAGGGCGAGTCGACATGAGCGGGTGCTATCTTCTCCATACGCTCTAATTCTTTTAAGCGGCTTTGTGCTTGCTTGGCTTTAGTGGCCTTGGCTTTAAAACGATTGACGAATTGCGTAATCTCACCGATGCGCTGTTGTTGCTTTTCAAAATTCGACTGCTGTAGCGCTAAGCTCATCGCTCGCTGTGTCTCGAATGACGAATAATTGCCCGTATACGAGTTAATTTTTTGATGCTCTATATGTAAAATTTGTCCCGCAATGGCATCAATAAAATCTCTATCGTGCGAGATAAACAACAAGGTACCTTTATAACTTTTTAACCATTGTTCTAACCACAGCGTGGCATCAATATCTAAGTGATTCGTAGGCTCGTCGAGTAATAGTAGATCGGAAGGGCACATGAGAGCCTGTGCCAAATTTAGGCGGATGCGCCAGCCTCCAGAAAAGTCAGAGACTGATTTGTCCATATCGACTTGCTTAAAACCAAGGCCATGAAGTAGTTGTTCAACGCGACTCTTGGCGGTATAACCATCTGCGGTCTCAAAGTCAGCATAGGCCTGGGTTAGCGCGTTATGATTATCGTTATTGTGCGCGTCGGTAATCGCTTGTTCGATAGTGCGAAGGTAGTCATCACCATCTAAAACATAATCGCGTGCAGATCGATGGTTTTCAGCAACCTCTTGCGCCATATGCGCTACGCGCCACTGTTTAGGTATAAAAACATTACCATTATCTAAGCTAATGCCGCCAAGTAGTAGTTTAAATAGACTAGATTTACCACAACCATTGGCACCAATAATCGCTGCGCGGTGCGTTGGTTGGACGGTTGCAGAGGTATTGTTGAGTAGCTGCTGTGGGCCACGTTGAAGGCTAATATCTTGTAAGGTAATCATGCGCGACATTATAACCTGAGTTGTTGTTAATAGTGGTGTTGATGTTGGTATTGATATGGTGTGTGCACATTGTGGTTAGAAGCTTCGAGTACTTATTGCCTATTTACGTAACTGATAACCCGTTCTAAAAATTTGCCAAACAATTAATAAGGCAATACTTAAAAAGAATAAAATCATCGCAATGCTAACGCCAACGTTAACATCAGATACGCCATAAAAACTCCAGCGAAAACCACTAATTAAATACACAACAGGGTTAAATAGGGTCACTGTTTGCCAAAAAGGTGGCAGCATACTGATGGAGTAAAAGCTGCCGCCTAAAAACACCAGTGGTGTGATTACCAGCGATGGGATTAATTGTAATTTTTCAAAATTGTCGGCCCAAATACCAATAATAAAACCTAGAAGACTAAACGTAACACAAGTCATCACTAAGAAAAATAACATAGCAATGGGGTGTGTTATTTGTAGCGGTACAAATAACCCTGCAGTCGCTAAAATAATAAGTCCGACAATAAGAGATTTAGAGGTGGCTGCACCTACATAACCCAATATAATTTCGCGTGCCGACACCGGCGCCGATAAGACTTCGTATATAGTGCCAGAAAATTTGGGAAAGAAGATACCAAAAGATGCGTTAGCAATGCTCTGGGTTAAAAGCGATAGCATTAATAGGCCTGGCACAATAAAAGAGCCATAAGGAATGCCATCTATCTCGTCAATACGCGAGCCAATAGCCGAGCCAAATACAATAAAGTATAAAGAGGTAGAGATAATGGGTGCGACAATACTCTGAAGTAGTGTACGCCAAGTACGCGCCATCTCAGCTTGATAGATGGCCTTTATCGCATAGTAATTCATGGTTTATCCTGTGACATGTTCTGTAAAACAGGTGTGCTGAGTTCTTTTTGATTATCTTTAACAAGCTGCACAAATATTTCTTCTAGCGAGCTTTGCTTGGTATCGATATCGTTAAAGCTAATACCATTGTTGTTAAGCTCATCTATTAAGGTCGCGATGCTCGATTGCTCGCTGTTGTCGTTAGCATCACTCTTGGTGCTGAAGGTATAGCTCAGTTGTTGACCATTGCCAGATAGGTCTAATTGATAATGGCTAAGTGCCTTGGGAATGTGTTCGAGGCTTTCTTGTAATTGTAGCGTGATACATTTTTTACCTAGCTTTTGTATCAGGGTTACTTTTTCTTCGACTAAAATAATTTCACCGTTGTTAATGACGCCAATCCTATCGGCAATTTCTTCGGCCTCCTCTATATAATGCGTCGTTAAAATAATGGTAACGCCAGATTCTCTGAGTTTATTAATCACCTTCCACATATCTTTTCTTAGCTCAACATCAACACCTGCGGTTGGCTCGTCGAGAAATAAGATCTCGGGTTCATGAGACAGGGCTTTGGCAATGAGCACGCGTCGTTTCATGCCACCAGAAAGCGTCATCATCATGTTATCTTTTTTATCCCAAAGAGATAGGTCTTTTAATATTCTCTCAATGATTGCTGGGTTTGGTTTCTTACCAAAAAGGCCGCGACTAAAACTTACTGTATTCCAGACAGTAGAAAACGCATCAGAAGTTAGCTCTTGGGGGACAAGGCCAATTTTTCCACGTGTTTTACGATATTCTTTTTGGGTGTCAAAACCATCGACATAGATAGACCCTGAAGACGAATTTACGATGCCACAAATAATAGAAATTAGCGTGGTTTTACCTGCGCCGTTAGGGCCCAATAATGCAATGATTTCACCACGCTTAATATCGAGATTGATATTCTTTAGTGCTTGAAACCCTGAATCGTAGACTTTATTAATATGTTGAATAGTAATAATTGGTAGCATGATTTGGTCCAAGATAATTCATAGCAAGCATGAGCACTTATACGGCGTATATTTCTATTCTTCTTTATACCTTATCAATACAAAAATACTCTCGGCAATAAATATAGGGGGCTGTCAAAATGGGCTAGCTAGTGCCCATCCATAAATTGCTCGTCGCGAGGGGAAATATTAACAGAGAATCCAATTAGCCTCTTATTAGTCTTACTCTAAAAGAGCGGCCTTTAAGTTTTCCCTGCTCAATTTTATGTAGAGCATCGGTAGCCATTTTGCTACTGATAGCAACATACGCACAGTTATCAAAGATATTTATCTTGCCGACGTATTTACCGTCTATGCCATCTTTGCCTGTCAGCGCGCCTAATATATCGCCCGCACGTATTTTTTGTTTTTTGCCACCATCTATCTGCAGTGTTGCCATGGGTGGTTTATAGCTGGGTTCTTTTAAGGCGGCACTTGAGGGTAGCGCCTTAGTTGCCAGTGTTTGGCCTATATACTCTTCTAGTAATCTTAGCTTATAGCTCTCTTTATCGCTGATTAACGTATACGCCGTGCCTTGACTGCCGGCGCGTCCGGTACGACCAATACGGTGTGTGTGAACTTCTAGCTCACGTGCAATTTGATAGTTGATAACAGTGCCAAGATCATCGATATCGAGCCCACGTGCTGCAACATCGGTTGCCACCAAAATAGAGGCGCTTTTATTTGAAAAGCGCACTAATATTTGCTCGCGTTGCCTCTGCTCGAGGTCCCCATTTAACGCGACTGCACTTAAGCCAATATTATTGAGCTGCGATGCCACCTCTTGGGTCTCGATTTTTGTATTACAAAAAATAACTGCAGAATCTGGCCGCTGACTCAGTAATATTGTTTGCAGTGCACTAATACGAGAGGTTTTATTATCAAGCTTGTAGACTATTTGTTCAATACTGGTGTTGTCGTGAGTAGATTCAACTTTCACCGTGACCGGGTCCGTCATAATGCGTTTGGCAATGGCACTTATCTCGGCAGGAAAGGTGGCACTAAAAAGCAGTGTCTGATGTTGCGCCGGTACATGCTCAAGAATTGCATCTATCGCTGGCTTAAACCCCATGTCTAGCATACGGTCAGCTTCATCAAAAACTAATGAGCTGAGATGGTCTAAATTGAGCTTATTTTTGCGCAAATGTTCCTCTAGACGCCCAGGCGTGCCCACTACAATATGCGCACCGTGTTCTAAAGAACCTATTTGTGGACCAAAGGGCATGCCGCCACATAAGGTCAGCACTTTAATATTGTGAATGCCTCGAGCTAACTTGCGGATCTCTTTAGCGACTTGATCGGCCAGCTCTCGCGTTGGACAAAGTATTAAGGTTTGTACACGATATTTTTTCACATCGAGATGATGCAACACACTTAAACCAAAGGCGGCGGTCTTGCCAGAGCCTGTTTTTGCCTGTGCGATCACATCTTTTTTATCGAGCAATAAGGGTAGGCTTTGGCGCTGAATAGGCGTCATCTCTTTATAGCCAAGTGACGCTAAATTACTAATGAGGTCTGGGTGTAATGCTAGCGAAGAAAAATCGTTGTTGTTGTCATTGGTGTTCAAGTTGTTGCTCAAAGGGGAATCCTGATAGGTATAAAGGGCTTGTTGATGATTAACCTTCAACAACCAACATTGAATAGCCAATATTAAATAATCAACCTTAAGTAACTGATTATCTATGCGAACAAATGCATGCAAACAGTATAACATTTAGCCAGTGATAAGATTGTAAATATTATTGTGGCGAGTAAATGCTTTATCTAAATAATGTCAATCGGGTATTAACCTTGTGTTTGTCGCGCTTCATGTCAGTCGCGCTTATTAATATTAGTGGTAGCGCCTGTGAATAGAGCTTTAATAGCTAATGCGCCATACTTTTGAGCGATAATCTATCGTCATATTATAAACCATAAGGTAAAAATATAAGTATAATTCTTAAGTCTATAACTTTAAGATACTGGGCTAAAACAATACAATCTTTCTCACCCAAAAAAATGGTTTGATGAAATTCATAGGTCTGCTTTCAGCTCGTGTCGAGAGCAAGACGATAATTTAAACAGCGCCAATATGGATTGGTAGCGAAGATGTTAATTTGTGAGGTGAGATATGAGCCAACGTGAATCTATGGAATATGATGTTGTTATCGTCGGTGCAGGCCCTGCAGGCCTGTCTACAGCGATTAAACTTCGTCAATTGGCCATCGAAAAAGAGATGGAGCTTAGCGTCTGTGTTTTAGAAAAAGGCTCAGAGCCGGGCGCACATATACTGTCGGGTGCGGTTATTGAGCCGCGTGCACTCAATGAATTAATCCCAGATTGGAAAGATAAAGGCGCACCGCTTAATACAGCGGTTAAAGAAGATCAGATCTATATTCTCAGCAATGCAGAAAAAGCCATCAAGATGCCTAGTTTTATGGCACCAAAGACCATGCATAACCAGGGTAACTA